>CALADT010000163.1 GCA_937890655.1 uncultured Mucispirillum sp.
TTAGCCATTATTGTAAGGGATTGTATTACATTAAATACAAATACAGGCTCCATAACATTTAATTCAAACTGACCAGCTTCAACACCCATCGTAACTGTAATATCATTACCTATTACTTGGAAAGCAATCTGGTTAATAACTTCTGCCATAACAGGGTTCACTTTTCCAGGCATAATAGAGCTACCAGGTTGACGAGGTGGTAAATTTAATTCAAATAAACCACATCTTGGGCCAGAAGCCATAAGACGTAAATCATTACAAATTTTAGACATACTTATCATACATACTTTTAATAATGCACTTACTTCAGCATAAGAATCACAGTTTTGAGTGCCGTCTATTAAATCATCAGCACCTTTAACATCAAGCCCTGATATACTTCTTAACTGTTTAATAACTTCTGTAATATATTCTGGTTTTGCATTTAAACCTGTTCCTACTGCAGTTGCACCCATATTCACAACTAAAACGCTTTCTTTTACTCTTTCAAGCCTTGCAATATCTCTACCAACAACAGCAGCATGAGCTTTAAACTCTTGGCCTAATCTTATAGGCACAGCATCTTGTAAATGAGTTCTACCCATTTTAATCATACCGTCAAATTCTTGAGATTTTTTAAGCATCATTTTTTGCATATCTTTCATAACAACAATTAATTCATCAAGCAATACTGCAATAGTTAAATGAGCAGCTGTTGGGAAAGCATCATTTGTGCTTTGTGCCATATTTACATGGCTATTAGGAGAAATAACTGTGTATGTGCCTTTTTTCTCCCCTAATATTTCAAGAGCTCTATTTGCAATAACTTCATTTGTATTCATATTAATAGAAGTTCCAGCACCACCTTGAATAGGGTCTACCAAAAACCAGTCGTTTAATTTACCAGCAATTACATCATCAGCAGCTTTTGCTATGGCTTCTGCTTTTTTACTTTCAAGCTCCCCTACTTTTTCATTGGCAAGGGCTGCTGCTTTTTTTACAATAGCCATACATTTTATTAATGCAGGGTGGATACGATAACCTGTAATAGGAAAGTTTTCAATAGCACGTAAAGTTTGCACACCATAATATGCGTCAATAGGTACTTCTTTATCTCCAAGAAAATCATGTTCCATACGAAATTCAGCCATAATAGTCTCCTTATAATATAAAAATAAAATTCATTATGATTATATATAACACACAATATTACATATAGCAAGTAGTTTTTTCTTTAATATAAAATATTGTTATAAAATAAATTTATTCTATATTATCAATATGTTAAATAATTTTATACAACTTTTATTAAACCATAAAATAAAAATAGTTATAAAAATAATATAAGTTTATTATATATTATTATAAAACATAGTAATATATTTATTTTTTATGATATTTTAAGGCAAAAGCCTTATATTTTAATGTAACAAGTTTATAAATATTTATTTTTAGGTAATTTATTCTTTTAATTATTAATTATTAATGTTATAAGATTATATTAAATTTTAGATGTGAGAAAAATTATGGCTTTATTTCAAGTAAATAAAAAATTTATAAAAATACAATGGGATAAAAATGCAGTATCTTTTTATATCCTACTTTTACTTAATTCTTTTTTATATACATTAATTTTTGATGAACCAAGGCTTGCTCTTCTTGAGTATTCTAGTAATCAGCAATCATTACTTATTATAATGTTTGCATTATTTAACCTATTTTTATTTTTTATACTAATGCTTTCTAAATGGGTATTTGTGATTATTAACCCTTTACTGTATTATATAGGTGCTGTTGGTGTAATTTATGCTAATAATTTTCACCTTCCAGTTAATATATATACTGCACCAAAATTTTTATTACATAATGCAATTAATTCATCAATATCTACAAATATTAATTTCAATATTTTTATTACTGCTATGTTTTTAATAGGGCTTATATTAGGTTTAGTTAGATTTTTCTTTGCTCAAGATAACTCTGTTATGAGAAAGGGACAGGCTTTTGCTTTAATATTTGTAATAGCATTAATTAGCTATACTTTTTTATCTAAAAATTATAGCAATATTACAATGCAACCATTTGCCTTTTTTAAAGGTGTTAATACATATGCTTTAGAAAGTGTATCTTACCATATTAATTCAGGAAAAAGGCAGGATATAGTAGAAAAAGATAACTATAAAGACGATATTTATGGAATAGTTATTTTTATAGATAAATTAAATAAAGATATTTTTAGTAATAAAGACAATATGTCATTACTTAAACAATATGATTTTACTGTTTTTTCCAATGTAAAATCAGAATTTGCAAATCACTATAATACAAGAAGTGCTATAATGACTGCATCTTCTGCTGAAAATGTTAGTAATATTTTAAATAAAAAATCATTTTTATCATACTTTAAAGAGTCTGGTTATCCTGTGGAATATATTGGTATATATAATAATCTTATTGCAAAAGACTACTTAAATTAACATATTATTAAAAATGATACAGAAAATTTTAATGAGCTTTATACTTATCGTAGCCCTAACCTATTTCGTTCATTATCCTTTTTAGATAGTTTTTTACAAAAAAATACAGGTGGTTTATTTGTTATTAACGCAGAAGGTTCTTCTCCTATCATAAAAGACAGATATAAAGAGTTTATAACACTACCTGATAATAAAAATGATTATGAAAATTATACTGATTATATTGATGCTTTTTTATATGAAGTTATTAATAAATTAAACAATAAAAAAGCATTTATAATATTACGAGGCCTTGAGGGAGAAAGTATTACTAATAATAAAGTTTCTTTTGATGATAAAACATCTATGATTATATGGGTATCTAATAATTTAGATAAAAAATATCATATGACAGATAAAATTAAAAATCATAAAAATGATAAAATATTTGATGATACAATTTTTAATACTTTACAAGGCTGTTTTCAGCTAAAAGAATTAAATAATGGTAGAAACTTATGCCGAATAGTAACAAAATAAATAAAATTATAGAAATGTATAATTTAGAGCCACATATAGAAGGCGGTTATTATAAAAGGTATTATGAAGCAGAAAATTATGTTATAAAAGATAATCAAGAACAGTGTAAATCAGGAAGTGCCATATATTACCTATTAACAAAAAAAGATTATTCAAGGTTTCATTCTATTAGTTCTGATGAAATATGGCACTATTATAGTGGTGGCATATTAGAAATACATGAAATTAATATACATGGTCAATATAATATTCATTATTTAGGAGATAAACTAAAATATAGCCATGCAGAGTTTTCTATTTGTATGAAAAAAGGTAGTATATTTGCAGCAAAACTTCATAAAGGATGTTATATACTTTCAGGGTGTTCTCTGCACCCTGAATTTATTATGAAAGATTTTCGTTTATATAGTTATGATGAAATAATTCAACTATACCCTAAATATATAACCCATATTAATAAATTTTATAATAAGTAACCCTTTTAAAATATATAATGAAATGAAGTAACATAAAAAGGTAGTATTACCATGCTTACAATAAACGACCATACTGTTAAAATAGTTGTATATTTATAGTCACAGCCATAATACCTACTTAGTATAGTAACTTGATTCATAGCTGGCATAGCAGCCTGTAAAATATAAACCTGTTGTCTTTCTATATTAAAAGAAGTAAAATACATCATAAATAATAATACAGCTAAAGGAGCTATAACAAACCTTCCAAGCATAACAGCCCAAAAGTCTTTAGTTATTTTAAAATCTGAAAGCTTCATCTCTGCAAATACCATACCTATAAATAATGTTGCAAGAGGTGATGTCATACTTCCTAACATATCAGCAGGTTTTTGTATCATACTTGGTAATTTTATTTCTAAAAATATAAATATTATTGCAATAACAGTTGCAGTAAGTGATGGTGTTATTAATGTTTTTAAATTAATACCAACTTTACCTTTTGAGGAGGATGTTTGTAAAAAATAAACACCTAATGTCCAAAAAATAACAGTATTTGCAATATAATATTCTAAAACGTAGGCAACAGCATCATCTCCAAATAATGCTTGACTAACAGGAAGCCCAATAAAAACCACATTAGAATAAACAAATAATGCTAAAAATACACCCATTTTATCTTTTGAAATTTTAAATAATTTACCTACTAAATAACCTAATGGATATAATATAATAGTAGCTAAAATAGCTATTATAATACCATTAATAGAATCTAAAAACTCTCCCTTAGTAAATTTGTAAGGCAAAGCAGAAATAATATATGCCGGAAAAGTTAGATTAACAACAAGCCAAGCTATTCGTGAACCAAATTCAGTGGAAATGATATCTTTTTTTGTTAGAATATAACCTACTGCTATTAATAAATATACAGAAATAATACTTTGGATAGATTCAAAAAAACTCATAAATTTAACCCCAATTTTTAATCAGTTTTATATTTAATACATATTAAAAATAAAATCAATATTTTTTTGTAACCAAATGATTTTTTTTACGTCTTAATAAATATAATACATATTTAAGGAGTGTTTTATGAAAAAACTTTTATTAACTTTAGTAGTTCTTTTATTTTCCGTTTCAGCTTTTGCTGGAGATATGGCAATTCAGCCATCACAATTACCTGCTAATGCACAGGACTTTATTAAGAAAACTTTTGCTGGGGCAACTATTGTTGGAGCACAAAGAGATAACGATAGTTTTGAAGCTATGCTTAATAACGGTGTAAAAGTAGAATTTTTAATAAATGGTGAATGGGATAGTATTGAATCATACAGCGTATTACCTGCTGGTATTTTACCACAAGCTGTTGAGTCTGCAGCAAATTCTCAAGGTAGTGGTATTATTAAAATTAATAAAGATTTTGGTTACTATGAAGTTAAATTACAAAATAATCTTGAATTAAAAATAGATATGAATGGTAAAATTCTTTCAAGAGAAATGGATTAATTAATTAAAAAGTACTTGTTTTATTAACAAGTACTTTTTTTGTTTCATTTAGACTTTTATTCGCCCTACTTTATTAATATCAAAAATAATATAAACCCTATTTTATTTTATCTTTAATTTATAAATTTTAGCTTTTAAAATATAGTAAAATATGTTATATAAACAATAAAATTATGTAAAAAAGTATGGAGTTTTCAATGAAAAAAATTGTTTTTGTAATGATTTCAATTTTACTTGTATCAGTATCTGGTTGTAAAAAAGATACAAAAAGTGAGAATAATAGTGCTTTACCAACTATTGGTATTGCTAAATTATTACCACACCCTGGGTTAAATGCGGTTGAAGAAGGAATACAAGATGAATTAAAATCCCAAAATATTAAGGTAAACTATGATTTCCAAAATGCAAATGGAGAAATGAGCACAATTAATGCCATTGCAGATAAATTTAAAAGGGAACAAGTAGATATAGCTGTTGGTATAAGCACACCTATTGCGTTAGGCCTTGTGAATGCTATAAAAGAACGCCCTGTGGTTTTTGCAGCTATTACAGACCCTGTTTCAGCAAAACTTGTAAAAGATGTTAAAAAAGGTGAAAAAAATATTACAGGCACATCTGATGCTGTGGATATTGATAAAAAAATTAGTGATTTTTTAAAAATTTATCCATTTAAAACTTTAGGTATTATATATACTACTTCTGAAGATAACTCTGTTGCTATGTTTAATAGTGCAAAAATAGCTTGTGAAAAAAGAGGTATTCAGTTAATAGGACAAGCCGTTACAAGTATTAGTGAAATAAAACAAGCAGCACAAAGCCTTGTAAAAAAAGTTGACGCTTTTTATGTTGTAAATGATAATAATGTTTGTTCATCTTTAAGCACTGTTACAGAAACAGCTACTGCAAATAAAAAACCTGTGTTTTCTACAGATCCTTCATCATCTACTCAATTTGGTGGTGTTTTATATACAGTAGGTGCTGACTACTACGTTGTTGGTAGATTAGTGGGACAGCAAATTATTGATATTTTAAATGGTAAAAAAACTTCTGATATACCTGTAAGATATATTCAAGGTATAGAAGAAACAAAAGTAGTTATTGATAGAGATGTAGAACAAAAATTAGGTATTACTATTCCACAAGAGTTAATTCCAAATGATGCAGTAATTATTCAAAATGGAAAAGTTATCACAAAATAGGAGGAGTATTATATGAAAAAAATAATATTAGTATTTGCTGCGTTATTATTAGTTATAAATGTAACTGCATGTAAAAAAGTAGAACAAGACCCTAACCTACCAAATATAGGGATAGCGAAATTAATTTCTCATAATTCATTAAATGAAGCAGAAAACGGTATCCGTGATGAATTAGAAGCACAAGGAATTAGAGCAAATATACAAATTCAAGATGCAAATAATGATTTAAGCACTATTAACCAAATAGCAAATAAGTTTAAATCTGATAAATTAGATGTGGCAGTTGGTATTGCAACACCTGTTACAGTTTCTCTTTTTAATACACTTGAAAATACACCTATTGTATTTACAGCAGTAACTGACCCTGTTGCAGCAGGATTTGCAGTATCTAGCACACAAGGTAAAAAGAATATTACAGGTGTAACTGATGCTATACCTATAAAAGAACAGTTAATGGAATTTAAAAAAATATATGATTTTAAAAGATTAGGTGTTATATACACTTCTTCTGAACCTAACTCTGTGAGTATGGTTAAAACGACACAAAAAGCATGCGATGAACTTGGTGTAAAATTAGTTTTACAAGCTATTAACTCTCCATCAGAACTAAAACAGGCAACAGAAGGCCTTGCAAATAGAGTTGATGCTTTTTATTGCTTTACAGATAATTCCATTGCAACAGCTATGGCATCATTAACAGATATGGCAAAACAATACCACAAACCAGTATTTGGTGGCGATATTACCCCTACACTTCATGGTGGCGTTGTGTATGCTTTAGGTTTTAGTTATTATGAAATGGGTAGAATGACAGGCCAATTAATTGTTGATATATTAAACGGTAAATCTACTGACGAATTACCTATTCTGACATTAACTGATAAAAAATATTACAATAAATTAATTGATTTAGATACAGCAAAATATTTAGGTATTAAAATAGATGATGCTTTAATACAAGAAGCAAAATATATTATAAAAGACCAAAAATTAACTGTTAAAGAATAATTTAAAAATATTTTCAGCTGTTATAATACCATGTAACAGCTGAAATTTTATTTATATAACCTATTTTATACACTATTCATTACTATATTATACATTTTAATATTTATTAATTTATTTACTAACCCATTACGCACCATTTATTTATTATTAATTATTACGATAATATATATTAAACCAATAAAAAATATTTATATAAAAATTTAATGTGCTAATACTATTCTGCATTACAAAAAACTTGATTATCGCAATTTAATAAATAAACATGTATAATTTTTAAATAAAAGTGCTTTTAAAAATTATTTTTTATCTATAAAAAGTGCAAATATTATAATTTTATGTAATAATTCTACTAATTCTACATTATAAATGGTTGTGTGGGTTTATGTAAAACACTCTGTAAACAATAATTTCTTCTTCTATATTATCTCTTTATACTATTGTTACTATTATGCTTATGACACTTAATATATTACCTATTCTTGCACTATATAATTATTATATTATAACTGTATATTTTACTAATAATCTAAACATGTATAAATAATTCCTTACTATTATATTAAAATCTATTAATATAAATCAGCCTAAATACAGTTAAAATTTATAAATTACTATAAAAATATAAATGGTATTATGAAAAAATATATTATCTATTACCATATAAAGAAATAAGCTGTTAATACATAACAGCTTAAATAGTATTATTTAATAAAACTTACTGCTTCCTCTATATCATCAGTTAGTTTTATCATATTTAATTCTTCTTCATTAATTAATTCGTGTTTTAAAACCTGTTGTTTTATCCAGCTTAATAAACCAGACCAAAACTCTACACCAACTAAAACTAATGGTAAATGATATTGAATATTTGTTGCCATTAAAGTTAAAGCATCAAAAAGTTCATCTAGTGTGCCAAAACCTCCAGGCATAACTATATAACCTGCAACATCTCGCATTAAAATAACTTTTCTTGTAAATAAATGACTACATAAAAAACCATCTTTTATATATACATTATCATGCTGTTCGTTTGGTAAAATAATGTTAATACCATACGTTTCACCATTATTCTCAAATGCACCTTTTAGAGCAGCTTCCATTATTCCAGGGCCACCACCAGTCATAACAGCATAACCTTTTTCAGAAAGTAAAGAACCTAATTTAACAGTTGACTGATAAATTTCATCTTCAGGCTTGATTCTTGCAGAACCAAAAACAACAACCTTTTTTTCTGTTTTATCTTTAAATAATAATATACCTTTTTTTAATTCTTCAGCAACTGTATCCATATATGTTACCAAATCATAATTTTTAGGGGTTTTGTAAATAATATCATCACTATGCATTAATTTCTACCATAAAAAAACGGCTGCAAAAGCAGCCGCTTTATATTTTAAAATATATGACTATTTATTGTCATAAAGTGACCATGGGCCTCTTGTTTTAGCAAGCCTTTCTGCTTTAGCTTTTTCATCAGCAGAAGAATCTTGAACTATATTAAACTGCTGTTTAGGGAAAATTAAATCAGGGTCTTTAATTTTTTGCTGGTTAGTCCAGTAAATTATAGGCCACATAAATGGGTTAGAATACTGTTTACCTGCAATATACCAAAGGTTATCACCTTTTTTAACTACATAAACAGAGCTATTACCATTTGATGTTTTCCCACCAATACCTAAAAGTGATTCCATATCAGAAAGTAACGCGTCAGCTGCATCTAACTCTGATTTTGCTTTTGAAGGATTACAATAATCATTAGCTTTTTTTGCATTAGCTAAATGTTTATTAACTTTAGGTTCCACTTGTTTCCATTTTTTAGAATTAGTAGCCCCTGGATGAGATGCAATATTCTCTTTCCTAGAAACTGTTTCTTCATATCTAGAGTTTTGAGCATTTACAGAATCAACTGCTTGTTTGTAAGCAACATCTTCTTTTTTAAATATCTCAACTGCTTCATTTTCAGATTTTTGAGTTGCTTCTGTTTGGTTAGCTTTTTTATATCTGTCAGCTTCTGCCATTTTAGCTTTTGTTTTTGGTAGATGTTTATCTACACATGCTTTATTAGGACTACCTAATGCCTGCCTAACCATTTCTTCAGGAGTTAGCCCGTCAGATGATGACTTCCCTCCACAAGCTGTTAAAAGCAAAAGAACAGCACTCATAAATAAAACGCTTTTTTTCACAATACTACCTCCTGTATTATTACTACTTATATAGTATTGATATAAATCATTATTGTCAAGCAATATTTTTATATCTACTAATTTTTAGGAACATCACTTTTTATATATAATTCTCTTAATTGTTTTGATTCAACATAATCTGGTGCACCACTCATTAAGTCAGTAGCTTTCTGAGTTTTAGGAAAAGCTATTACATCTCGTATTGATTCTGCCCCTGCAAATATAGAAGCTATTCTATCAATACCAAAAGCAATACCACCATGAGGTGGTGTTCCATATTTTAAAGCATCTACAAAGTATCCAAATTTTTCTTTAATTTCTTCTTCGCTTAACCCTAATTTTTCAAACATTTGTTGTTGAATATCACTTCTATGGATTCTTATACTACCACCACCTATTTCTGAACCATTTAAAACTAAATCATAGGCTTTAGCTCTAACTGATTTAGGGTCGCTTTCAAGTTTTTCAATATCTTCATCCATTGGTGCTGTAAATGGATGATGCACTGCAACATATCTTTTATCTTCCTGAGACCATTCTAATAATGGGAAATCTAATACCCATACAAGGTTGTATTGTTTTGGGTCAATTAAACCAAGCATGCTACCTAATTTTAAACGTAATTTAGATAATGTAAGGTTTACAAGGGTAGCATCTCCTGCGCCAAAGAATATAATATCCCCTGCTTGGCCTTCCATAACTTTTATGATTTCATAAGTTAGTTCTTCCCCTAAATTTTTCACTAAAGGAGATTGAATACCATCATCATTTATTTTAATGTAAGCTAACCCTTTACCACCTAAACTTGCAACGTATTCACCTAACTCATCTAATATTTTACGAGAAAATGTTTTACCTGCACCTTTTGCATTAACTGCTTTGACAATACCACCATTTTTTACAGTATCTGCAAACACTTTAAAGGCACAATTTTCTACCATATTATTAATAGTTTTTAAATGTAGTCCAAAACGAGTATCTGGTGCATCATGGCCATAAAGCTCCATTGCTTGGCTATATTCAATAGTTGGGAATGGGCGTGGAACATCAATATCTAAAATATCTTTAAATAATTTAGCTATTAACCCTTCTATCATTTCCATAATATCATTTCTATCAATAAAAGACATTTCTATATCAAGCTGAGTAAATTCAGGTTGTCTATCTGCCCTTAAATCTTCATCTCTAAAACATTTTACTATTTGATAATAACGTTCAAAACCACCAACCATTAAAAGTTGTTTAAACTGTTGTGGAGATTGTGGAAGTGCATAAAATTTACCAGCATTAACCCTACTTGGAACAAGATAATCCCTTGCACCTTCTGGTGTGCTTTTGCCTAAAAACGGAGTTTCAATATCAATAAACCTATTACCCCACATATATTCTCTAATAGATTTATAAATATTATTACGCATAATAATATTATGCTGTAACTGTGGACGACGTAAATCAAGGTATCTATATTTTAAACGAACGTCTTCAGCAGCATCAGTATGTTCATCTATCATAAAAGGTGGTGTTAATGCGTTGTTTAGTATTTTTATTTCACTAACGATTACATCTATCATACCTGTTTTAATGTTAGGGTTAATCATACCTTCAGGTCTTGCTGTTACTTTACCTTTAACGGCAATAACATATTCACTTCTAACAGCATCACCTGTTTCCCTTGCAACTGGTGCAGTTTCATTTAATACTACTTGTGTAATACCTTCTCTATCTCTTAAATCTATAAATATAACTCCACCGTGGTCGCGTCTACGTTGAACCCAGCCCATAAGTAAAACTTCTTCACCGATATTTTTATCAGTTAATACTCCACAGCTATGTGTTCTTCTCCAATCTGCCATATTTGCTAACATAAGTTATCTCCAATATATTATATTAATTTATTTTTTAAATATTCAAATACATTATCTAATTCCAGTAAAACTTGTTCTCCTGAAATTAAATCTTTAATAGTGGCTTTATTTTCGGCAAGTTCGTTACTTCCTAATATAACTGCAAATTTTGCATTAGACTTATCTGCTTTTTTCATCTGACTTTTCATTGATGATAAGTTATAATCATATTCTGCAATAAAATTTGCACCACGAAGTTGGTTTACTATATTTAAACCAGTATGTAAATCATCTTTACTAAAAATTAATACAAAAACATCTGCCCCCTGTTGAGTAATAGGAGATGTTTCTTTTAAAAGTTCACATACTCTATCAAGGCCTATTGCAAAGCCTATACCTGCAGTATCTTTCCCACCTAAACTTTTTATAAGGCCGTCATATCTACCACCTGCACCAACAGCACTTGCAGCACCTAGTTTATCTGTAACAAGCTCAAAAGCTGTTCTTATATAATAATCAAGCCCTCTTACCATTTTTGAGTTAATAGTGTAAGGTATATCCATTATGTTTAAATATTCTTTTCCACTTTCAAAATGGTTATTACAATCATCACATAAATATGATAATATAACAGGTGCATTTAAAGCTATACTTTTACATTTTTCCACTTTACAGTCTAATATTCTTAATGGGTTAGTATTAATACGCCTTTTACAATCATCGCATAAATCATCTAAATGACCTGAAAAATAGTTAACCAAGTCTGTTTTGTAATTAGGCCTGCAACTATTACACCCTATGGAATTAATTTCCATTTTAACATGTTCTTTTAAACCTAGTATAATAGCTGTATTATATAATAAATTTATTATTTCAGCATCTAGTAATGGAGAATCACATTCTAATACTTCAACACCTGCTTGACTAAACTGGCGGAACCTACCCTTTTGTGGCCTTTCCCTTCTAAACATATTGCCTATATAGTAATATTTTTTCACCCCTGGTGGGTTAGAAAGACTATTTTCAATATAAGCTCTCATTAAGGAAGCAGTGCCTTCAGGACGTAAACTTACAAGCTCATCGCTATCTGTAAAAGTAAACATTTCTTTTTCTACAATATCAGTAGTTTCCCCTATACCACGTTTATAAACTGATGTTTTTTCTAGTATAGGAAGCCTAAACTCTTTAAAACCGTAACTTTTAAAATATGATTGTATTTTTGATTCCACCATATGCCAATAGGCAATATCATCACCAAAAATATCTCTAAAACCTTTAACTTTTTTTAACAATTTAATAACCTTATAATTTAGTGTAACACATATATATAAAACAATAATTATAATCTATCAATAAAAATATTTAATTTTATAAATTTTATATGGTAATCTGCTTATTTTTTACTAAACTTATATTAAAATCATCCTTTAAATTACTAATCATACTATTAACATTTAATTTTGAAACAGGGTGAAGATAATTTTTATCAATATCTAATAATGGGTATAAAACAAAGCTACGTTCTTCCATATGATAATGTGGTATTATTAAATTATCATATTTGATTATTTTATTATCATAATCTATAATATCTATATCAATAATTCGTTCGCCCCATTTTTTTACTTTTACTCTACCCATAAGTTTTTCAATATTTTGAGTAATTTCAATAATTTCAAGTGGTGTATAATTAGTTTCACATAATAAAGCTATATTATAATAATCGTTTTGTTCATCTTTTAGTAACGATATTGACTTATAGATATTAGACACTTTACATATAAAAAAATGCTGTTTCATATGATTTACAGCATTTTGTAACTCTGTTATAGGGTTTGAAAGGTTAGCTCCAAGCCCGAAAACTACTTTTGGCATAATTTTTCTTTAATTAAGTTTTCAGTTTCCTGCATTACTTCCATATCTGTTTTATCTTTAGTAGAAATAGCAGGGAAAAAAGTTATTGTAATATTCGCTTTATACATACCAAAACCTTTTTTTGGCATATATATTTCTGTGCCTTCAAGAGTAAATGGCATAATATCCACTTCTGCTTTTTTTGCAATAGTAAAAGCACCTTTTTTAAAAGGGCTTAATGTATGGCCATCATTACTTCTTGTGCCTTCTGGAAATATAATTAAGTTTCTACTACCTTCTTTTACTGTTTCAATAGCTTTAATTATACTTTTCATAGCTTTTGAAGTGGAACCCCTATCTACACTTATAACATGCATTGCTTTCATAGATGAACCTAAAAACGGTATTTTAAAAAGCTCTTTCTTAGCCATAAAAGTAAACTGGCAATTTGCTTCGCCACCTATCATAAAAAGAACTAATATATCAGTATAACTTCTATGGTTACCTGTAAATACGTAATTTTTTGATGGGTCAATATTTTCTAAACCATTAATTGTAAAAGTTGCACCTGTTGCAGTCATTAATTTTTTTGCTGCACTACCTGTTCTTTTACGAAGATATGATTCCCCTTTTCCCTTTCCAAAAAGATTAAGAATAGTTGCATTACTTGCATAAAACATTACATAAAATAATGCTTTTAAAAACCTTAAAAAACCTACAAATTTATTCATAAAACTTTTTCTGAAACCTCATTAAAAAATTCATTAAATACAGGATCAATATATACTACATCAGGAATTTCTGCGACATTGATTTTTAATTTAATAATCATTGCAAAAATAGCAATTAAACCATCAACATCCCGTCCCATAGCCTGTATTCCTAAAAATGTTTTATCTTTTTTATCAAATATAGTTTTTATAACTGTTTGTGAGCCACTAGAATTTGATACACCATATACATCACCAAAAATATATTTGAATACACCATAATCATAACCACGTTCTTTTGCCTGTTCTTCTGATAGGCCAACAAGTGCAATTTCAGGGTCAGAATCAATATATACAGGTAATATTTCTTGAGTATATTCAAGGGATGCTCCAAGCATATTTTTTGCAGCCACAGAGGCAGAATAATATGCCCAGCTTGTATTCATCATTTTATGAGTTGCATCCCCTGCTACAAATATATTTTTATTATTTGTCTGTAAATTATTACCATAAATAATATAGCCTTTTTCTGAAAGATTAACACCGGCATTTTCAAGTTTTAATTCTGCAACTGCAGGGACTCTGCCTGTGCATATATACATTTCTTCACTTTCAATAGGGCCTTCATGTGATAATGCTATATATTTTTGGCCAACTCGTTCAATTTTAGTAATATGATGGTTAGTGATTACATTAATACCACGTTTTTTTAATGTATCTTCAAATTTTTTAGATATGTATGGGTCTAAAACAGGTAAAAGACGTTCATTTTTTTCAACAATAGTTACTTTAGAGCCAAACCTTGCACAAAATGAAGCTACTTCCACACCAAGAATACCACCACCAATAATAGCTACGCTTTCTGGTAATTCTGTCATATTAAGAAAAGTAGCAATATCAAGACTTTTTTTATTATTATAAAGAGATGATTTAGGAGTAACAGCTCCACTAGCAATAAGACATTTTTTAAATTTGTATGAAATAACTTTATTATCTGCAAGAGTAATATCTAAAATATTTTCAGCAGAAAAAGAAGCCGTCCCTTCTACAAATTCCACATTACTATCATCCATAACTTCTAAAAAGATTTTTTTAGCTTTATTAAAAGAAGTATCTACAACCTTTTTAACCTTTTTAAAATCTAAAGCTGTTTCAGAAATATCTTCTTCAATAAAAGAATCCTTAATAACTCTAAATTTTTCAAAAGTTGAAGAAAGCTCCTTTAAAATATCAGATGAAGTGCTATTTATTGAACAGTAAGAACCACCAAGGATTTTACCTACAATTACAACTTTTTTACCACTTTTTGAAAGAATGTTGGCAGCACAAGTCCCAGCGGGACCTGCACCAACAACAATATAATCAACTAATTTAGCCATTAAGTACCTGTTTCCCAAGAGTTAAGATAAGATACTTGTTCTTCAGTTAATGTATCTATTGATACTTTCATAGAATCAAGTTTAGTAGCAGCAATTTGCTGTTCTACTTCATGTGGTAACACATAAACTTTTTTATCTAATTTAGATTGGTTTTTAACAGCGTATTCAGAAGCTAATGCTTGAGTAGCAAAGCTCATATCCATAACTGAAGCAGGGTGCCCTTCTGCACAAGCAAGGTTTACAAGGCGGCCTTCTGCTAAAACATAAATAACTCTACCGTCTTTTAAGTAGTAAGCATTTACATTAGGTTTAACATTTTCTTCTACTTTTGTAGCTATTTTCTTTAATGCTACAAGGTCAATTTCCACATCAAAGTGGCCTGAGTTAGATACAATACAGCTATCTTTCATAACATTAAAATGTTCTTCTCTAATTACATGGATATCACCAGTTACTGTGCATATTACATCAGCAATTTTTGCAGCTTCTTCCATAGGCATAACTCTAAAGCCATCCATAACTGCTTCTAATGCTTTAATACTATCTACTTCTGTTACAATAACATTAGCACCCATACCTCTTGCACGAGAAGAAAGCCCTTTACCACACCAGCCATAACCTGCAGTTACAAATGTTTTACCTGCAAGTAATACATCAGTTGCTCTAATAATACCATCTAATGTAGACTGGCCTGTGCCGTATCTATTATCAAACATAAATTTTGTTTGAACATCGTTTACTGCAATAACAGGGAATTTTAATACTCCGTCTTTTTCCATAGCTCTAAGACGAATAACACCTGTTGTTGTTTCTTCCATAGAACATACTATTCTATCGTATAATTCAGGGTGTTTTTTTAATATTTCAGACACTAAATCAGCACCGTCATCCATAGTAATGTTAGGATTATGTGCAATAGCTGCATTTAAGTGTTTGTAATAAGTTTCATTATCTTCCCCTCTAATAGCATGCACTTCCACACCAAAATCTCTGCATAATGATGCTGCAATATCATCTTGAGTGGAAAGTGGGTTTGATGCACATAAAAGAACATCAGCACCACCTGCTGTTAAAGCTCTCATTAAATTTGCTGTTTCTGCTGTAACGTGTAAACAGCATGACATTTTCATACCTTTAAAAGGTTTTTCTTTTTCAAATCTTTTTCTAATTTCAGCAAGAACAGGCATATCTTTATCAGCCCATAAAATACGCTTTTTACCTTGATCTGCCAAATTAATATCTTTAATATCATAAGCCATATAATTAACTCCCTAATTTACCTGCTAAATCTTTTAATTCAGCAACTTTATTTGTATCTTCCCATGAAAATTCATTTCTTCCAAAATGGCCATAACTAGCTGTTTTTTGGAAAATTGGTTTTCTTAAATCTAATGCTGAAATAAGCCCTTTTGGAGTTAAATCAAAAACTTTGCTAACTATTTTTTCTATTTCAGCTTCTGGTATAACGCTTGTTCCAAAAGTATTAACCATAATAGATACAGGTTCACTAACACCAATAGCATAAGCTAATTGCACTTCACATCTTTTAGCAAGGTTAGCAGCTACAATATTTTTTGCTACCCATCTTGCACCATAAGCTGCAGAACGGTCCACTTTTGTAGAGTCTTTACCTGAAAAAGCACCACCACCATGACGACCCATGCCACCATATGTATCAACAATGATTTTTCTACCAGTTAAACCACAATCACCCATAGGACCGCCTATAACAAAACGTCCTGTTGGGTTAATATGGAAAATAGTTTCTTTTTCATTAAATAATTTTTCTGGCATAACAGGTTTTATAACTTTTTCTATTACTTCAGATTTTAATTGTTCCATAGGAACACTATCAGAATGTTGAGAAGAAACTACAACAGTATGAACTTTTACAGGTTCAAAACCATTATATTCAATAGTAACTTGTGATTTACCATCAGGACGAAGGTAATCTAGCTCACCACTCTTACGAACTTCTGATAATTTCATTGTAATTTTATGTGCAAGCATAATTGGTAAAGGCATAAGTTCTGGTGTTTCATCACAAGCATAACCAAACATTAAGCCTTGGTCTCCTGCACCACCAGTATCTACACCCATTGCAATATCTGGAGATTGATGATTAATTGTAGATATAACACCACAAGTTTCATAATCAAAGCCATATTTTGCTCTAGTATAACCTATACCTGAAATTGTATCTCTAACAATAGCAGGAATATCCACATAAGTTTTAGTTGTAACTTCACCAGAAACAATAACAAGGCCTGTTGTTAGCATAGTTTCGCAGGCAACACGGCTAAATGGGTCGTCTTTAAGCATCGCATCAAGAACGGCATCAGAAATCTGGTCTGCCATTTTATCAGGATGACCTTCTGTAACAGATTCTGATGTAAATAAGTAATTACGATTATTCATTAACTTAATACACTCCTTTATAGTGTTATCTTTATTGGTATTGAGATAAAATTTGTTCCATTTTATCTTTACCAAGTAATTTTCTTCTTTTAATTTCTTTTATTTTAGTTTCTACTTCAGGTGGAAGATATTTTAAACTATATAGTGCCTCTAAATCCTGTTCTAAACGAATATGTTCATCAAATAGCTTTTTAAATTCAGCATTTTCTTTACTCACTTGTTCATAGAGTTCAAATTTGTCTTCAAACATTATATTCTCCTATTTAATATTAGAGTTTGGAGAAAGCACCATACGGTACGCATCCTTACCTACTCCATAGTAATCTGCAATAATAGAGTTTATTTCAAAACCATATATTTTATATAGCTGGATAGCCCCTTTATTGCTACAAGCCACTTCAAGATGCCATAAAACATCATTTCCATATAAATCCATAACATACTTTAAAAACTCGGTGCCTATGCCCTTTCTTCTATAATCATTATGGATAGCAATAGTTAAAAGCTCTGCTTCATTCCCTAACAACCAAGAAATAATATAACCAATAACTTTATTATCTATTTCATACACGTGTATATAAGAATAATCTTTATAAAACTCTGCCTCAATAGAAACCTTTTCCCAAGGGTTCTCAAAGGAAGAAATAGCAATTTCATAAATATTATCTAAATCTTCAATGGTTGCCTTTCTTATCAAGATTAAGCTCTGCTTCAGATTTTCTCAAGTAAATAGGCAAACATTCTGCACGAAAATCCCACAATTTACCACTTTGCACAGCATAAGTTATATTTGGAAAGTAGGATTTACTATTATTTACAAGAGAATAATAATTTAAATTATTATCTATTTCTTTTAAATAAAATTCTGAAAAAACGTTATTTAAAAAATCATAATCCCTAACAGCATAAACACTACCTTTTAAAAGTGCTGCTGTTTTAACACTATTAACATCTAATGCAACTGCATGTATATCAAGAGATGATATACCATATGCTTTTTTATGTAACCCCGAAGATAAACCTAAAACTAAAGCTACACCTATACGAACACCTGTAAAAGACCCTGGGCCTATTCCTGCATAAAATTCATCAATATCATTAATAGATATAGATGCTGCATTTAATACATTATCAAGCTGTTCTAAAAGTAATTCACTCATTTTTCTGCCAGCATATAAAACCTGACTTGCAATAATAGTATTATCAATAGAAACTACTATCACTAAGTAATCACTAGATGTATCTAATATTAAACGTGTCATATTAGTATTATATACCCATTTAAAAACATAAGTCAAGAATGATAATAACTTTTTATTTATTTTTATTATTTTATTTTTATATTATATTGTTATTTTTATTAATATTATATACCTTTTTAATTATTTGGCTATAAATTATTAAAACTATTAATTTATTATTTAAAAAAGATATAATAAAAAGACCCACTTATTTATATAAATGGGTCCTTTTAATTATAAATATTTTTTTTCGTATTCCACTACTTCTATATCAAGTTTTTCAAATTCTTCTTTTGGAAGATTTCTTTCCCCAAAAGGGTATACAACATTGTTTTCTTTATATACATGGCGACTAAGCAAATCACAATAAGCTAAAGCATGACATAGTATGTTTAACTTATTTTCATCACTTTGCTCTTTTTCATAGCTGTTTATAGCGTCTTCAAGAAAATTAACATGGTATCTTGCTAAATCATGTTCTATAAGCATACCATATTTAATTAGATTTTCAGCTTTTACACCTAATATTTCAACCATAGATTTAAACAAAAGTTGTTCTTCTTTTTGGTGGTGCCTTTCATCTGCATAAGTTTTAATAAATTGCACGCTTTCTTTAAAGCTATTAATATCAATTTTATTTTCTTTAACAAATTCGTTACACATAGAACGTAATTTTGATACAAATTTAACTATTTCTTCATGCTCATGCATTAATACTTCAACAATTCTGCTCATATTTTACACTTCTATTATTCTAAAAGTATTATTAGATATTCTACTGTATTCTATATTGAAACTACCATTAAAAAATCCTTTAAGCCACATATCTCTTAAATATAAGAAAGTTTCAATATCTAAACCTGATTCTTGATAATATGGTTCATGGGTTTCTAAATTAACTTCCCATATTACTTCTGAACCGTCCATATTTTGCACAGTAACACCACCATCACAAGGCATACCATCAAGTAAATTCATATTTAAAAACTTAAATAATTCATCTACAACAATAATATCTGCACACTCAAGGCGTTTTTCTTCTCCTTGAGCAAAAAATATTTTACCAATTTTTGTAAGATACGATTTATCTTTATCTAAAATTAACTTAACACCGTATGCCATTCTTTTTTCTACTATTATAACTTGGTTATTAAGCCAATTATGTATAGCACTATGGTCAATAACACTTTCTAGTGGTGCAGTTTCATTTTCACCATATTTATTGGTTATTTCTTCAGCAATATTATTAACACCAACTTCTTTACCATAAATTATTATATTATCTAATAACTTATTTTGAAGTTGTATTTTTTCATACATTATAAAATGTATAGGGCCTAAAAAAGCACTCATTTATACCTCACAATTTTATTGGTTTAATTTATTAAGCACATCATCTACTGATAGATTATGAACCTCACAGGCATCTTTTAAACTTTCTGCTTGAGAAGCTGGGCAGCCTAAACACATCATACCCATTTCTTTAAACACATTTTCTGCCTGTGGGTTATTTTTCAATATGTCAGAGATAATCATATTTTTATTTATGCTCTTTTTTTTTACGTTTTCTCCAAAAAATAACTGTATATCATCATCTACTGTTGTAATGCCTGCAATACCAAAATTATCCACAAGCACTTTTACCACATTAGGAGATAAAAACGCCGGTAAAGTTGGCCCTAAATGGATATTTTTAACACCTAAATGTAATAAAGCTAATAAAACAATAGCTGCTTTTTGTTCATACCATGCAATATTATATATTATAGGTAAATCATTAATATCATCTAAACCAAAAACTTCTTTTAATTTTAATGCTATAACAGCAAGTGAATAAGAGTCGTTACACTGGCCTGCATCTAATACTCTAGGTATACCACCAATATCTCCAAGTTGTAATTTATTATATCTATATTTTGCACAACCTGCAGTTAAGATAATTGTATCTTCTGGAAGGTTTTCAGCAAATTCTGTGTAATAAGAACGGCTTTTATGTCTACCGTCGCAACCTGCCATTACAACGAATTTTTTCACAGCACCTTGTTTTAGAGCATCCACCACTTTATCTGCTAAAGATATTACTTGGTTATGAGCAAAACCACCAACTATTGTGCCTGTTTCAATTTCTTTTGGACTAGGGCATTTTTTAGCATGTTCTATAATTTTACTAAAATCTTTTTTCTCACCAATTTTACCTTCAATATAAGCACAGCCTTCAAAACCAACAGCACCAGTAGTATAAATTCTATCTTTATAACTTGCTTTTGGTGGAACAAGACAGTTAGTGGTTAAGAGAATAGGCCCATTAAATGTTTCAAAATCTTCTTTTTGATTCCACCATGCAGAACCATAGTTACCAACAAAATGGCTATATTTTTTAAACGCTGGGTAATAATGTGCAGGTAACATTTCAGAGTGAGTATATATATCTACCCCTGTTCCTTCTGTTTGTTCTAAAAGCATTTCTAAATCTTTTAAATCATGGCCTGAAACTAAAATAGCAGGGTTATTTCTAACACCTAAATTAACTTGAGTTATTTCTGGGTTACCATAGTTAGAAGTGTTAGCACCATCAAGAAGTGCCATAGTATCCACACCGAATTTACCTGTTTCTAAAGTAAGAGCTATTAATTCATCAACTGTTTTTGATTTATCTAGTGTATCAGCTAGTGCTGATTGTAAAAATATATCAATAGATTCGTTTTCAGCTAATAAAGTATTTGCATGTTTTAAATAAGCAGCAAGGCCTTTTAAACCAAAAGTAATTAAAGCATTTAAACTTCTAATATCTTCATTTTCAATAGTTAAAAATGATGTGTGAATGGCAAC
>CALADT010000164.1 GCA_937890655.1 uncultured Mucispirillum sp.
CATAATAGAGTAAAATATATTAACGGTATTGAAAATATTGCTAATATATATAATGCCTTAGGGGAACATGAAAAAGTGGTAAAATGTGTAGAATCTATTTTAGCAGATAGAAAATTAAGCAACCATAATAAACTTGTTCTTAATTCAGCACTTGTGCAAATCTATTTAGAACATGATATGGAAAAAGAATTTATATTTGTTTCTAAAAATCTTTTCTTTTTAGGCATAATCCCTACTTATTATACAGTTGTTACAGGGCTTAAAAAATTAAACCAATATGAACAATATAAACAAGAAATTCATAATTATGCTTGTAAATATATACCGTTTTATGAATATTCATCTATGCTTACAACAATGCATGAGTATGACTTACTTGTGGATAGGTTTGAAAAAATCACATCAGCAAAAGAAGTAAAAGATGCTATATTATTTATGGATGACCAAGGTGTTGCACTTTATGATAACAATACAAATAAAACACTTCTGCAAATCCTTGAAGGCAAAACAGATAATAATGTAAAACTTCAAAAACATGTTAAAAGCTTACTTGAATTAATTATGATTTAACATAAATATACCTTGTGAGTTACACAATATTTGTTTAAATGGTAGTAATACTACTTTATCATTTTATAGTAATAGTATAATTATTTAAACAAATATTTGTAGCTCACAAGTATTTATAATTCCAAAATTACCTATTTAATATGCTATTTCTTTTTTTATATCCTAATCTATAATAAAACATATTTACCAATTTAATAAAACCCATTGCTTGATTAATGGTGAATATTCCTTTTACATTAATAATATTTATTAAAAATATGTGTATAATATTTATAACAATATTACCTTAAATGATACTTATAGTTAGTATTTCTTTATAGTGTTTTAGGTAAATTTTTAATCACTTATAATTTAATATTATTTTAACTTCTATTTAAATATTAATATGTTATATTTATCTTATAGTGCAATTTGTTGATTTTTAGGAATATAGAATTATTCTGCTATTTTTTATAGAAGATTTGTTATAAAAAATATTCATTATCCATAATATGTTACCTTTAAAT
>CALADT010000165.1 GCA_937890655.1 uncultured Mucispirillum sp.
TAATAATATCTGGATGTTCTGATTTATATATATCAAGAGCCTCTTGACCGTTTACTGCAACTAAAACTTTTTTAAATCTTCTTTTCAATAGCATAACAACTGATTCACGCATCATATCTTCATCTTCTACATATAATACTGTTGCCTGCCTTAACTTTTCATAATGCACGTTATATCACCACTATTTTTTTATTCCACCGGTTTACCAGATTCTTTCCAAGCTATTATACCACCTTTCATATTTTTGATTTTGGTGTAACCTAACTCCTCTAAAATCTGCGATGCATATAAACTTCTCATACCTGAACGACAATAAAGAACGTATTCTTTATTTTTATCTTTAAGTTTTTCTTGAAATAATTTTTCAAACTCGTCGTTATAATAATCTATATTTATAGCACCTTTTATATGTCCGCTTTTAAATTCATCTTTATCACGAACATCTATAATAGTGTAACCTGCTTTTAAATATTCTTCTGCCTTATTAACATCAATAGTTTCTATTTCTGCATAAGTTATAAATGGTTTTACCATTAAAGCAATTAGAACAAATAAAAATAACCTTAAACCCCTTTTCATACATCACCCCAAATTGTATCCTTTCTCTACATACTATTACAACTTAATGAATATTTCAAGTAATATCTTTAATTTTATAAAATAAATTTTACAGCATCAAGTAAAGTGTCAGCGATTTCATCAGGTTTTATTTCCCATTTATGGGATTTATTGATTAAATCACCTTTTCCATAACCTGTTTTTACCATTATAGTTTTACAGCCAGATTTGTAACCTGCCATAATATCTGAATATTTATCGCCAATAAAATACATATTACTTTTATCAATATTAAAATCTTTTAATGCCATATCCACAAGCCCTGTTTCTGGCTTTCTACAACTACATACTGCTTTATATTTTTCTATTTTAGCGTTTGGATCATGGGGGCAAAAATAAATACCGTCTATAACTGCTCCCTGCTGTTTTAAAGATGAAATCATATAGTTATGTATCTCTTCCAATGTTTTTTCATTAAAAAAACCACGTCCTAAGCCTGACTGGTTAGTAATAACTATAACTAAATACCCACTATTATTGAGCATACGTATAGCCTGTGCAGCGTATGGATACATAACAAAGTTATCCACATCATTAATATAGCCTGCATCATAATTTATTGTGCCATCTCTGTCTAAAAATACAACCGGTTTTCCTTTATCCACTTTATTCTCCTTTATATACATAATCACTCATAGTGCCATCAG
>CALADT010000166.1 GCA_937890655.1 uncultured Mucispirillum sp.
AATATTCGCCTTGTATTGAACTAATATCTTTTAGTCTTATATATTGTATTCACCTAGATTAGCCAAAAAATCTTATACCCTTATATGTTTGTAACAGCCTTGTATTAAGCTAAAATCTTATTACATTATGTATTATTTAAATTAGTCTAGATTAGCTAAAAAACCTTACACCCTAATTATAGTCATATTCTTTTTTAGATTCTTCGTTTTATTCAGAATGACCCTGTTTTGATATGGTTATTGTATGCAGGTATTTGTAATATTTTAGTAATTATATTTACTAACTAATCTTAATTAATTATGCAAAACTATCCATACTCTAATGTCTACTCTGAGCGAAGCAAAGAGTATAAAAGAAAAATACTATCTATCCCACAGCACTATCAACTATAAACAGTGCAAAGAATATAAAAAAATAAAAATCTTAAAAAAAATATAATAAAAATACTAAAGCGACATTAATTGGCAATTATATATTTTAAAACAAAAAAGGGGAATAAAAGGGAAATAAATTGTCATAAAAATTATATTATCATTAGTTATTATTTTTTTATGGACTATTTTTTATTAACTAATTGATACATATAAAGAAAAAAAATTATATTGACATTTCCCCCCCCCGTGTATAATGGCAGTATAAAAAATTTTTAAAAGGAGTTACTTTATGAAAAAAATACTATCTTTATTATTTATGTTATTATTTTCATCTATTTTAATAAGCTGTTCTGATGATAATAGTAATAACCAAAATTACTACCCTAATGATAATCCTAACGGTGGTGGAGGCGAAACGGAGCCATATGATAAGTATAAAGCTGAAATTAAATGGCAAAGAGTTCAAGGCTATCCATATGGAGCAGATTTAAGAAAAAATGAATTAAATATGAATAATTATAAAATAATAGCTATAACAAGCCTTCCTGCCTATGATAAAATCATAGATATAAAAGGAACTATGATTTTACCAAATGATGAAATTATTGTAAGAACTAATAACTTTTATTTTGATATTGATAAAGAACGGTTTTGTAAACTAGAACAAGACCCTACTAATCCTAAAAAATATAATATTTCAGGCACATTATTAAAAGGCCTAGACACTTGTTATATTGAAACAATGATTAGTCCAAAAAAATATATGGGAAAACAAGAAATCAAATTTAATATTCATACTTTTCCACAAGGTTATGATAATGTATCAAAACCTTATGATATTGTTCTTGATTATACAAGTAATCCAGAAAATGAAAATATTAATGCAGGCGGAGAATCTTTAGATTTAGAATTACCAGATAATGGAACGGAAATAGGATTTTTTAATAGCCGTCATCATGGTGGATTATACATTCCAATAAAAAATAATACAACTAAACCTGTAAGAGTAAAATGGGAAGTCATAAAGATTACAAGAATGAAAGATAATCAAGAAGTAATATATTTTATGTCAAGAGACTATCATATTTTTAATTTTTCTAAAATAAAGTGTAACACTTCTCCTAAACCTGAGGATAGATGTGGATTATTTGATATTGATGAAATAGCAGCAGGGCAAGAAAAAGAAATAGAGATACAGACAGTTTTGGATTTTTTTGATGGATCAACAGAGAGAAAAGATTATAAAATTGAGATAGAAATGAAAATGTATCATGAAGGTCAACCTGTTGCAAAACCAAAAAAATATTGGTGGACATTTTATAAACGAGAAGTATATTGAATATATAAAAATATCTTGATATATTAGTTAATGATATATCAAGATATTTAATTTATAAGAAGGGATAAATGGGTGATATAATGTGTGATAACAAAAATGAGAATCAAAAATTTATTTGTAATTTAGTAGTAAAAGACAATCAATATACATTTTTTATTCCCTCGTATCAAAGAGGTTATAGATGGACAGAGCAAGAAGTAAAAGCATTATTAGAAGATATTAATGAGTTAGAAGAAAATAATAAATACTGTATTCAACCACTTATTGTAAAAAAGATACTCCATGAAAATAAAACAAAATATGAAGTTGTAGATGGTCAACAAAGGTTGACTACTATTCTTATAATATTAAAAATATTAGATTTAAAAATTCAAGAAAGCAATGAAAATTATTATAGTATAGAATATGAATCAAGGGAAGACAGTGGTGGGAAGTTTTTAGACAACATTGTAAATCCTAATGAAGATAACAATACAGATAGCAATAGCAATATAGACTTTTATCATATGTATCAGGCTAAAGAGTGTATTACTAAGTGGTTAGAAAAAGATAATTTATGCTTAACATCCTTTAAAAATAAATTATTAAATCAAGTATTTTTCATATGGTATGAATTAACTTATGAGGAAAATGCAGTAGATGTATTTACAAAAATTAATATGGGTAAAATACCATTAACTAATGCAGAATTAATCAAAGCTATAATATTTAATAAAAATAATTTTGGTGATGAAATAGAAAGATATCAACAAGAAATTGCATTAAGCTGGGATAGAATAGAAAGGGAACTTCAACAAGATTCTTTTTGGTATTTCATAACAGGTGGCGAAACTTATACCACAAGACTTGATTTTTTATTTGATTTATATGTAAAGAAACCAGAGAATAAAGAAGATATAAAAAATAATCAATATTATACATTTTTACAGATTTACGGTAAATATAAAAATGCAGAAAAAAAACATGATTTCATAATGAAATTATGGAAAGAAATTGAAAGATATTATGAAACATTTTTAGAATGGTATGA
>CALADT010000167.1 GCA_937890655.1 uncultured Mucispirillum sp.
TTCAATAGCATATGAGTTACCACCTGTTACTGCTGCTGTTGCTGATGTAAAACCATCTAAACTAATAGCAGCACTCATAGTTCCTGTGCCACCAGTAATAGCTGCACTTGCTGTTGTTGCTGCACTGCCTTTAACTGTTACTTGAAAATCTTCCCCACGAAGCATACCTTGAATATTATCAAATTTAGTTATGCTTGTGCCGTTTCTATCAACATCGTATGACATTTCGCCTTTACCAAGACGCATAATGTTTGATTTATATACAGAGTTTTGCCCTGGGTCCACATCGTATGTAATTTTGTAGTTACCTTCCACAGGTGCACCTTTAATAATAGCTTCTATATCATCATTAGATGCTGACCATAAAGCTGCTGCATCACCATTTAATAATTTTTTAGTGTTAAATTCTGATGATGATGAAACCCTGTCTATTTCTTCTTTTAACTGGTCTACTTCAAGTTGTAACATTGCTCTATCGTTTGATGTATAAGCTGGGTCACCTGCTTGAACTGCAAGTTCTCTTATACGCTGAACCATAGATGTCATAGAACCCATTGCACCTTCTGCTGTTTGTAACATAGAAATTGCATCTTGAGCGTTTGTTGCTGCTTTATTTAAACCAGAAATCTGTGCTCTTAATTTTTCAGATACTGCAAGGCCAGATGCGTCATCTGCTGCTGTATTAATTCTTAAGCCTGTTGAAAGAGCTTTAATTGTTTTTGTTAAACTGTTATTAGCATTATTAACGCTACCTTGAGCGCCTATTGCTGTTGAGTTATTAACTATTGAAAGAGACATAATTTTATCCTCCGTGAATATACTTAATCATTATCCTTCCAACTATAATGAAAAAGTCTATAAGAACGTCCTTGTTCTTACATTCCACATATTTTAGTTTTAGTTTGCCTTTTAAAAGCTGTTTTACATGCAGTAAATAGTTCCTATTATATATAAAAACAACCTTAGACATTTCTTTACTATATATGCCTTAATAGTATACATAAAAACTTCTTCTATTGTGCAACTGCATATAAAAACATATCCTTGCACTAGTTTTTAAGGTAACCTATAACCTTGTAAATTAAATCTGAATTAGCCTGTTATTATTTAATTTCACACCTCGTCATAATGTTTTCTCTTAACATTAACCATAATCGCGCAAGTGGTTATATATAACCTTAATGGCAATGCATGAGTGATACTACTATGCTCATTACTTCTTTCTGGCATATTATTATGCCAATTTGTATGTATATAGATGCTCAATTCCATATACATACATGCTCAAATTAAAACGAAAATATAATTTACATATACTTTCTTTTAAAACAAAAAAAGCCACCTTAATGCAAAATTACCAATGCAAAAAGATGGCTTAATTATTTTAATACCTATAATTTTGTTTGTAACAATAGAAAGTGAAAAGGTATAATAAAAAAAGCCCATAAAGATAATTTCCTTATGGGCTCAACTATTTTGATACCTATTTTTTACTTTCATTTTATATATATATTATCGGTTATTATATAATATACTTTAGTAAAATAATAACTTTATAATTTACTAATAGTAAAAACATTTTCTTTTATTTTATAAGTTTAAATCAATATAAATATAGCTACTTTTTTAGTATGCTTTTTTATATATAACTTATAAAAAATATAATAACCTATAATTTTTAAAACATCTTTAAAGTTATTTATAAACTTTTAAATAATATATTTTATTTAAAAAATATTATTTAAGAGTTTATAAGTATGGGGCATATGCCCCATACTTTATATTTACTAGCCTAATAACTGCATTGCATAGCTTGGAATTTGGTTTGCTTGAGCTAACATGGCTGTTGCTGATTGTAATACAACCTGTTGTGCTGATAACTGGCTTGATGCTTGAGCTATATCTAAATCACGGATACGGCTTTCTGCTGCCACCATATTTTCCCTTGTTGTGTTAAGGTTATTTATAGTGTAGTCAAGTCTATTCATTTGAGCACCTGCTGTTGCTCTTGCTTTTGATATTTGCTCTAATGCCATATCAAGTTTTGTTATGGATTTTTGTGCGTCTGCAAATGTTGCTACATTTACATCTTCAATACCCATAGATTTTGTATCAAGTCTACCAATAGATATATCTAATATTTGACCTTCGTTAGCACCGATTGCAGCTTTTGTAGCGTTATCTTTAATGTGTAAAAATGCTGTTGTTGGGTCTGCTTTTGCTTCAAATACCATTTGATTTTTAACAGCATCAAATTTCACATTAGCTGCTGATTCTGGTTTAATTTCTAAATCAACCCCTGGGATGATATTTCTTAATCTACCATCTGTTACAGTATCTTCACCTATAAATTCCCCTGTGTGGGCATCAGATACTCTTACATTTAATGCAGAATCTTTTGCTTCTTGGATTTGTGTTACTCCTAAACCGTTTAACACACCTTCATCACCTACAAATGTAAGGTTAGATTTATCTCCAAGTAAAGCACCTTGTATTACAAATGTGCCTTTAACTGCTCTATCACCTTTGCCACCTTCATCTTCTACAAATTTAACAAGGTTTTTGTTAATTTCTGTGGCTGCTGGGTTTGTAACATCTGCACCTAAGCCAAGTTGTTCTACTAAAGCTTGAGTTAATTTTGATTCTAAATCTTTAATAGAGTCGTTTCCTTCAAGTGTTACTTTTGCTTGTTTACCATTACCTGCATATATGCTTATTTCTTGAGTATTTGCAAGCACATTTCTGCCATCTGCATTGGTAAATGATTCTATTTGAGAAAGTTTTGTATATTTTGATGCAA
>CALADT010000168.1 GCA_937890655.1 uncultured Mucispirillum sp.
AGAAGGTATTGGAAATATAGATATAGTATGGGGTGAAGCTGGAACAGGCAAAGGTGGTTATGGATCATCTCATATTATAAGGCGAAGAAATGAAGAAGGATATAATGGGGAGGAATTTGTAAAACAACTGCCTGATATTATTAATAATGGAAAAGTTATAGATAGAGATAAAAGTTTGGGCAGGCTATATGTTTTAAACAATAATAAAGAAGTAGCAATAAGACTAACATGGGATAATAAAGAAAGAAATTGGCTAGTGTCAGCATACATATTAAAGCCTTAAAAGCTATTAAAGGCACGGGCACGAATAATATTTACAATGTGGACGGCAACTATTCCACCACACACTTTTAAGGCTTATATGCTAAATTTAATTTAGTAACATAAAAATGTCAAGTGGCGAATAGATTTTATGCTCTGTTTTTTGTTGTTTAATTTTGTTTATTTTTAAAAGTTTTTAAAATCTTTATAGAGATTTATCACAAAAGACTTTAAAAATGCAATACAGGGCAAAATTTTAAAAATAAACAAAATCAGGCTCAGGACGAGCCATCGCTTGCGTAAGGATTGAGGGCTTTGCCCGAAAATCCGTTAAATAAAAAATCTAGGACAGATTTTTTATTATGGTTAAATGGTTTATTTTTAAAAGTTTTTAAATTTATGGGTATTTTATCATAAACAAGAACTAAAAGCTAAATAAGGCAAAAATATAAAATTGGTGGTTAAAACGCAGCCGAGCGTGTATAGGCGGAGTTTTTCCTTGCCGTAAGGGGAAAGGTATAAAGGGGAAAAACGGGATTTTCCCCTTTATAAAGTTATGAGAGTAAACGGTAGGATAAGAGCATCAGTAGCATTAATACAAAAATATTTTAAAAAATTAATGAACATCATTGATGAAATGAATAAATCAGTAATGTGGTGGCTTGGTGCAAGGTATAAAGAGAACGAAAAAGAAATAATTGCCAGCGATAGTGCTGCTAGTGATATTGAAAAAGAGTTAAAAGATTTAATGAAGCGATGGAGCAAGCGTTTTGATGAGGTGGCAGAAGATATTGCAAAAGATTTTGTAAAAAGTGCCACAAATCACAGCACAAATAATTTAAAAGCACTTTAAAAAAGCTGGGTGGATTACTAACTTAAAATTATCACGCAAAGGCTTAGGATAAATTAAAAGCATTGGTTATTGAGAATGTAAACTTAATAAAAAGTATACCTGAAAAATACTTTACTGAGCTTACGACAGTAACAATGCAGAGTATTACTCGTGGTAGAGATTTAAAATATTTAAAAGATGAAATTAAAAAGCGTTATGGGGTGGTTGAACGCCGTGCAGCATTAATTGCCCGCGACCAAAATAACAAAGCAACTTCAATAATTACCCATACAGAATATGAGGAGCTGGGAATTACAGAAGCTATTTGAAAGCACAACCCGGGAAATAGTGAGCCACGCCATGAGCATGTTAAATTATTTTATAAAGATAATAATCATGTAAATGAAAATGGCTTAACGAATCTAGCTTATTTTTATGGAGATTTAACAACATATTTTCCACAACTAAATATTACATCATACCCAAGTGATTATGCTAAAATAAAAGCACTAGCAAAAGTAGTGTATAACCACTGTAAAGATAAAAATAAACAAGAGTTTATAGAGAAAGTAAAAAATGTATTAAAATAATATACAATTATAAACTAATAAATAAAAAATACAGCTTATAATAAGCTGTATTTTTTTATGATGTATATAAAACAGTAAACTAATATAAATTAATCTACCATTTATAATAAAAAGCGGGCAACGGGACTCGAACCCGCGACCTAAAGCTTGGGAAGCTTCCACTCTACCAACTGAGCTATGCCCGCATTTATATGATATATATATGATTTTATATTAAAACACAATAGAAAATATAATAATTTTAAAATTTTTTTTAAAAATATAAATACTATTATTAAAATATTTAAAATACATAATATATAAAAATATTAATATAAAAAAGTAGGATATTTAAGTGGTTTATAAGGTTATATAAACTTATTTATTATATAATACTACAAAAATACTTATTTTATTATTTATTTCAAGCTCTAACCATTGCAAGTTTAGTAGTTTTGATAATTTCTTTGTTAATATTTTATTTAAATTATTAAGTTAGTGATAATTTTATTAAGTATAGGATTAATATGTAAAAAGTAGGGTATGTAAGTAGTTTACAAGGTTATATCAATTTTTATTCTATTTTCATTTCTCCTGCTAAAGCAATCACAAGCATAGTAGTTTTAATAAATTGTTTTCCAACTGTTTGTTCTGAATCATCATATTTATTAAGTAACATTCTATATTCTTCTTTAGTAAGCTGGTTATCAAGGCAGTCCATTATTTCTTCCCCAAGTTTTTCATCTATTTTTTCATATTTTGCCACAATACCTTTATATTCATTAAAAGTTAATGCTTCATTTTCCGAAAAACGCTTAATAATTTCATAACCTTTTGCAATTTTAAACCTGCATTGCTTATCAAGTAGGTTAATAAATACACGCATCTTGTACGTTTTAAAGCCATGAAAGTTAGATTTTAAAATTGTTAGTTCATGTTCTATTTGTTTAAGTGTATTTCTTATTTTAAAAACATCATTTCTTGTAAGCTGATATTTTGAAATATCAAGCATTTTAACATATTTATCAACTTGATTTGTAATATCTTCAAACCTTGCTTCAAGCCCAGTGCTTAACATATCTAAATCATCGGCAAAATTTTTAATTTCACCTGTAACATTTTTAGCACCTGTTTCTGCAATTAGTTTTGATAGATTAAATTCTTGTTCGTTCATAGCAATCACATATTTTTATAGCGTTCCAATGATTTTTGAAGCCTTTTTGCTTCTCTTTCATATTTACCAACCACAGACCTATAATCTTTATTTGATATGGAGCCTGTATTTTCATAAATAGATAATAACTCTTTTGCAACATTAATTGTTAATAACTGCATGGAGGACATATCTTGTATAATAGACTGTAAATCACTATTTTTTATTTCAGATAATGATTTTTCTTTTATAGATAGCATTAATTGTTCACTTTTATTGATTTTTTCTTTCATGTATGGTAGTTGTTTATATATATATAACCTAGAATTAGGTTGCAAGGTTTCTGTAATCTCTTTCATTTCTCCACCTGTTTGCAAAATAGAACGAACCATTTCTTGAAATGTGGTTTTTTCATCAGCAAATGAAGATAATGGGAAAATAAATAAAATAGCTAAAATTAAATAAAATCTTTTCATAAACATACTCTCATATATATTATTTGTTATATGGTAACAGTTATATTTTATTTTTACAATATAAAAAGTAATGTTCTTCATTGTTTTTTTAAATTTTCTAAATAATCATTCCACTCCATAGGTAGTTTATGTTTTTTTATATTATTACATTCTTTACAAGCAGGCACTAAATTATTTTTTACAGATTTACCACCACGTATTAATGGCACAACATGGTCCATAGTTAATTCATTAGCAGGGAACTTGTTCCCACAATAATAACACTCCCCAAGTGATAGTTTATTTTTCCACCAGCTTGATTTTCTTAACTCTCTTGCTTTTGCTCTTTCTTTTGCTATTTCTTTTTCATTAGCCATAGGAATAAAAAAATCTTCCATAATATCACCATTAATAATCATATAAGTAAAATAATTAAATTTTTCTTACTTTTTTTGTTTTATATTATTGACTTAACACAAATAATGTCTTATGCTATTATATATAATTTAAGTGAGGCTGTTTGTAAATAGAAAACAGTCTAAATGGAGGAAGAAAATATGAGCGCTTATAATGCTTCACAAGACTATTTAAATTCATATGGAATTAAAAATCCTAAGGCAATTTACTTAAATATGCCAACAGAAGCTCTTTATGAAGAAGTTATTAAACGTGGTGAAGGTAAAGTAGTAAAAGGTGGTGCTATGGTTTTTGAAACTGGCACACATACTGGCCGTTCAGCTCAAGATAAATATGTGGTAAGAGAGTCTACATCTGAAAAAGATGTAAACTGGGACAGCTCAGCTGCTAAAGAAGCAAGCGAAGCTCAGTTTGAAACACTCTATAATGATATGATGGCATTTTGTGATGGTAAAGAATTATTTGTTCAAGAATTATACGCAGGTGCAGATGAGTCTTGCCGTTTAAAAGTTCGTGTTATTGGCGAATTTGCATGGCATAATATGTTTGCTCGTAATATGTTTATCTGTGAAGAAGATTTATCTAAATTAAAAGGTTTTCAAGCAGATTTTACTGTTATATATTTACCTAACTTCCAAGCAGATACTGCAAAACATGGCACACGTTCAAGCACTGTTATTATGCTTAACTTTGCAAAAAAAGTTGTTTTAATTGCAGGCACTCAATATGCTGGTGAGCTTAAAAAATCAGTATTTACTGTTATGAACTACCATTTACCAAAACAAGGTATTATGAGTATGCACTGTTCTGCTAATATTGGCGAAAAAGGTGATACTGCTATTTTCTTTGGTTTATCAGGCACAGGTAAAACTACACTTTCTTCTGACCCTAAACGTGTTCTTATTGGTGATGATGAACACGGCTGGAGTGATAAAGGTGTATTTAACGTTGAAGGTGGCTGTTATGCAAAAGTTATTAAACTTTCAAAAGAAATGGAACCAGATATTTATAGAACAACTCACTCTTATGGCACAATATTAGAAAACGTTGTTTATGACCCTATTACAAGAACAATAGACCTTGATAGTGATAAATTAACTGAAAATACTCGTTCTTCTTATCCACTATCCCAAATGCCTAGAATTTCTCCAAACAATATGGGTGGCCAACCAAAAAATATTATATTCTTAACATATGATGCTTTTGGTGTTTTACCTCCTGTTGCTAAACTTGATTTAAATCAGGCTATGTATCACTTTGTTTCTGGTTATACTGCAAAAGTTGCAGGAACAGAAAAAGGTGTTAAAGAGCCATCAGCAACATTCTCTACTTGTTTTGGTGAACCATTTATGGTATTCCACCCATTTTACTATGCAAAAATATTAGCTGAAAAAATGAAAGCTAATGGCGTTAATGCTTACCTTGTAAACACTGGTCTTTTTGGTGGTAAATATGGAGTAGGGCAACGTTTCTCTATTAAAGATACAAGAGCTATTGTAAATGCTATTTTAGATGGCGAAGTGGATAAAGGTGGTTTCCACGAATGCCCAGTATTTGGTTTTGGCATACCTAACAGTATTCCAGGAGTAAACCCTGAAATATTAGACCCTTCTAAAGGTTGGAAAGACCAAGCAGAATACAATGCAGCACTTAAAGATTTAGCATCTAAATTTGTTGAAAACTTCAAAAAATATTCAGCAAACGATATGACAAGCGAAGTTATGAAAGGTGCTCCTAAAGCTTGATATAAGAAATTATATTATAAATATAAAGGCGTGTTTATAGCACGCCTTTTTTTGTATAAAATTATTATTAATTGTAAAAAAAATTAAAAATCCATTATACAAAATCTTATATAACCATAAATTTATTATAACATAAAAAACCATATATAAAACCTTACATAAACATAATTAAATATTAATAATATTTTATATTATTGATAATGCGATGAATTTTTAAAATACGATTGATACCATAAATTATAAGATATTTTTATTAATACTTTATATGTGTTTTAGGAATTATGTAGTAGTTTTATATCTTATCAATAATTAAAACATATATGATTTATTTTATTATTCACCAATAAAACAAAGAAATTAATGATAATTAAAGATATTAAAAACAACTTTTAAAAGAATTTTGTTTTATGTAGATAGTGAATTTACTCTTATAAATAAATCCATATAGATAGTAAAAGGGTATAGAAAAGCCTAAAATAGCCATATATAAAACCTTTTATAAGAATAATTAATATTAATAATATTTTATATCATTGATAATGCTATGAATCGGCACTGTAAAAAATTTTGTGTAAGAGAAAAAA
>CALADT010000169.1 GCA_937890655.1 uncultured Mucispirillum sp.
TTTTTTGCATAATAATTCTCCTTTAATTATAAATGACTACATTTTTATATGTTTTCTATATTCGTCTTCCAAATTAATTTCTTGGAAAGTCTGCATATTATTCATTACATAGCATGCGTTTTCTATTATCTGCATAGCAAGTGGGCAGCCACTGCCTTCTCCTAAACGCATATGTAAATTAAGTATTGGTTCCATCTGCATATTTTCCACAGCTTTTGAATATGCTGCTTCTTCTGAAAGGTGAGATGTAAACATAAAATCTACTGTTTCTTTTTTAATGTAATATGATAAAAGTGCAGCAGATGAAGATATTAAACCGTCAATAACAATAGGTATTCTATAATATGCTGCACCTAAAAATAAACCTGTCATAGCTGCAATATCTAGCCCACCTACACATGATAATATTTCATAAGGGTCTTTATTATATAAATCATATTTATTTATAGCATCCATTATAACCTGACGTTTTTTAATAAGCTGGCTATCCTGTAAACCTGCCCCCCTGCCTATTAAATCTGGGTTATTTAAATGAAGTAATGATAAAATACAGGCAGCAGCTGTTGTAGTATTTGCCATACCCACTTCCCCACTGCCTATTATATTATAGCCGTTATTCTTTGCATATTTTGCATATTCTATACCTATTTTTATTGCTTTTATAACAATATCTTTAGGGATTGCCTTTTCTTTTGCAAAATTATTTGTGCCGTTTATCATTAAGTTTTTATTATGTATTTTTTCATGGGTTATGCCACCTTTTATACCCATATCAATAAGCACAAGTTCAGTATTACAGTTTTTTGTTATGGTGTTTATTCCTGTGCCTATATTATCTGCATAGCTGTTTATTAATACTTTTGTAAAATATTGTGGTGTAGCTGCCACCCCTTCTTCATATATGCCGTTATCTGCTCCAAAAAGAAAAAGCACACGTTTATTGCAATTATTATTAATTTTACCTGTAATACCTGCAAGTTTAATACTTATAGTTTCTAATGTTCCTAAACTGCCCTTTGGTTTTAATAAATTATCCTGCCTTTTTTGTGATTCTTCTATGGAAGAAGTGTATGCACCTTTTATGTTATTTATTATATTTATAAGTTCGTTCATAACTTATCTTGGAAATGCCTGATAAAGCATAGCGTTTATTATAGCAGCTGCCACATTAGAACCGCCTTTTCTACCTTTTGCAACAATACTTGGAATATTTAAGTTTAATATTAACTCTTTACTTTCCACCACATTAACAAAACCCACAGGGCAGGCAATAATTAAAGCCGGTTTAAAACCATTATTTTTTACAAGTTCTTCTATTTTTATAAGTGCCGTAGGTGCATTACCAACAGCCATAATTAAAGGTTTTTCTATTTTTGCAGCTTTTTCCACAGCTACTTGTGCTCTAGTTATTTCTCGTTTTTTTGATTCTTCCACCACATCACTATCTGCTATAAAACAAAAAGCCTCACTACCACCTTTTTTCAAACTTGGTTTACTTATGCCTGAAAGTGCCATTGTTGTATCTGTTACAATAGTGCAACCCTTTTTTAAAAGCTCTATACCTTTATTTACTGCATCATGGGAAAACACTAGGTTTTCTTTATAGTCAAAATCTGCAGAAGTATGTATAACTCTTTTTAAAACTAAAAGCTCGCTTTCGCTTAAATTAACACTTCCTAACTCCTGTGTTATTATTTCAAAACTTCTTGTTTCTATATCCATAGGTTTTATAATTTCTTGCATACTTTTTTCCTTTTCCTACATTTCTATGCCTTTACGTGCATTTATGCCCTTATCCATTGGGTGTTTTATTTTTTTCATTTCTGTAATATAGTCTGCTATTTCCATAAGTTCTTCACTTGGGTTTCTGCCTGTTAATACAACTTCTAAATTTTTTGGTTTATTGTTTAGAAATTCCATAACCATATTTTTATCTATATGGTTACCAACGTATGCGCCCACAAGTTCATCACATATAAGTAAAGTATTATCTCCGTCGCCTTCTACTAAAGCTGTTACTTCCTTAAAAAGCCTGTTATGCTCTTCTTTTAATATTTCAAGTTCTTCCTGATTCATTTCCCATGTAAAGCCTTTTGGTTTTGTTATACGGTATGTTTTTATACCTAACTGTTCAAGGCTTTTTAATTCTCCACTTGGTGCAGTTTTTAAAAACTGAGAAAATATAACTTTAAAACCTGAACCAAAAGCCCTAACAGTAAGCCCTACACATGCTGTAGTTTTTCCTTTATTCTCTCCACAATAAATATGGATTAACCCTTTATCTTTTGCCATAATTACACCCCTTTTTCTAATATATTATATATTTTAGAAATGTCTAGATTTTCTCGCATAATCAGTGCAAGCCTGTCATATTCTTTGTTTTTTTCTTCTTCTATATTAATAATTTTACTCGTTCCCTGCAACCCTTTCTTTTGCCTTATATGCTCTATTATTCTATTAGATACATCGCTTTTATCAAAAACACCATGAACGTATGTGCCTAATATATTATTATAACATAAACCGTCTTTTTTTTCATTACCATAATTATCTGTTATTTTTGCAATATTTTCCATTTCGCTATTAGTTTTACCCATATGGATTTCATACCCATTAAATAATGCACCATTTAAATAAGAAAACTCGCCCTTTATATTTTCAAATACACCACTTACCTGTGTAGTTACTTTAGTTTTTTCAAAAACTGTTTCGCCGTTTATAAGCCCAAGCCCTTCTATACTGCCCCCTGCTTCAATATTATATGGGTCATGAATAGTTTTACATAACATTTGGTAGCCACCACAAATACCAATAACACTACCACCATTTTCAGCATATTTTATAATTTTACTAATAAGCCCACTACTTCTTAAATATTTCATATCTTCAATAGTGTTTTTTGTGCCAGGAATTATTAAAAGGTCAGGGTTATGAAAATCTGATACACCTTTTATATACCTTATGGAAACATCATCAAAATAATCAAACACACTAAAATCTGTAAAATTAGAAATACGTGGCAATAATATAACACCTATATCTATTTGGTTTTCCTTTTGGTTTTCAAAAACCGATGAAAGGCTGTCTTCTTCATCTATCATAAACCGTTCATAAGGCATAACCCCTAACACCTCTTTCCCTGTTAAATCGTAAAGCTGTTTTAAACCTGAAGTTAATATATTAATATCTCCACGAAATTTATTAATAATAAAGCCTTTAAAATATTTATTATACTCTTTTAAAAGCTCCACTGTGCCATAAATTGATGCAAATACACCACCCCTATCAATATCTCCAACAAGTATAACAGGTGCGTTTACAAGTTCTGCTAACCCCATATTTACAAAATCGTTATTTAATAAATTAATTTCAGCAGGGCTTCCGGCACCTTCTATAACTATTATATGGTTTTCTTTGCTTAAACTATCATAACTTTCTTTTATGTATGGTAAAAACTTATGTTTTTCCCTATAATATTCTTCTGCTGTCATATTACCATAAACTTTACCATTAATAATCACTTGAGAAGTTTTATTGCCTGTTGGTTTTAATAAAATAGGGTTAAAACGCACATCTATTTCTTTATAAGCACACTCTGCCTGAACAGCCTGTGCCCTGCCTATTTCAAAACCGTCCTTTGTAATAAAAGAGTTTAGTGCCATATTTTGAGATTTAAACGGAGCTGTTTTATACCCATCTTGAGCAAATATTCTACACAGCCCTGCTGTTATTAAACTTTTTCCTGCGTTAGAGCAAGTGCCTTGAACCATAATACTTTTAGCCATTTAGAATACCCTTTCAAAATGTTTTAATAAAAATTATTATTTCATAATAAATATAATATAATATTTATTATAAAATAGACAAGTTTAAATCTTTAAAGCTCAATTTCTTCCATTTTGTCTATAATATCTTTTGAACGTTCATAAAACAATAATTCTTTATTATGTTTAAAATAGGATTCGCAACCATATTTACTAATAAATAAAGCACTGTTTTTATTAATAGTAAGCTCTGTAATAAATATTAATAATTCCTGACCTTGAGTAAAAACTTCTTCGCAAAAAGTAAATATATTAGCAAGTTTTTTACCTACTTCTTTAGCATGGTTATTCATATTTGTAACTCGGCTATCAAAATCTTCTTTTATTGCTTTAAATGATTTTTTATTATCATCTATATTTTTAATAATATTATATTCTTCTTCTAATATAGATATTACCTGCTTATGGTTTCTATTATGTTTACTAGATGCACTTCCTATATTGTTAGTTTTAGTTAACAAGTTATTTTGTTTTTCAATATATTCTTGTAGGATATCCCCTGCTGAATGTTTATTATCAGCAACATCTTTTTTAAACTGCTTTAAAATACCAAAAAGTATAGTAATAACTTCTTCTGTAATTAAAACATTGCTTATTTCTTCATTAATAGCACCTATAAGTAACCCAAGAACAGCCACTCGTTCATCAAAACGGGCATCTTTTGCGCGTTTTTTAATTTCTTTATTTACTTTTCCTAATAGAATCTCATTTATTTGGTAATCACTACGATATTTACTAAATAAATCGTAATATAAAGCAAATTCGTTGGCAATTTTTTTGTTTTGTAAATACTGTGTAATAAGTTTTTCATCTACTTTAATGTTATTTTTTTCATAAAGGGCTATCATCTGGCTTAAATCTACCCACCCTCTTGCAGTTACAAAACTTTTACCATCTATGGTTGTTTCAACTTTGTAAAAATCACTTTTACGCACTTCTAAATACGTCATAATAGCAGGGTGAACCCCTATAGAATAAGCGTATTCTTTCCAAATATCAAAATCAGGTTCAACATCAATACGTTTTAACCTGTCCCATGTAACAACATCAAATTCTCTTACAGAGCTGTTATATTCTGGTGGATTACCAGCTGTTACCACTATCCAGCCTTGTGGCACACTATGTTTACCAAATGTTTTATACTGTAAAAATTGTAGCATAATAGGTGCAAGGGTTTCTGATGTGCAATTTATTTCATCAAGAAATAATATACCTTCTTTCATTCCTGATAATTCTATATAATCATAAACCGATGCAATAATTTCACTCATTGTATATTCAGATATGGAATACTCTTTTCCACCATAATTTTTTTGTAAAATAAATGGTAACCCTAATGCACTTTGCCTTGTATGGTGAGTCATGGAATAAGAAATTAAACCAACATTTATTTCCGAAGCAATTTGTTTCATTATAGCAGTTTTACCAATTCCTGGTGGGCCTATTAAAAAAACAGGTCGCTGGTTTTCTATGGGTATAACATAGTCCCCATACTCATCCTTAGTAAAGTATGCTTTCATAGAGTTTTTTATTTGTTCTTTAGCGTCATTTATATTCATTTATATGCCTTATTTATAGTTTAAATTTATTTGTATTAAATCCATCTAATTTATTTTTATAGTTTAATAATACAGCTGTAACTTCACTACTTTTATTATCAGTGGAATATTTTATATATTTATCTAACTGACTTACTTTTGTAAGATACCCTTTTTCTATGATTATATTAAGAATATCCACATTATTATCATCTATTAAGTTAGTAATGATTATATTTGCTGTTTGTGATGGTATTTCTGCATATTCTAGTAAATCACTCATTAATTCACTATTACCATAAAAATTATATTCGCTATTTCCATAAAATTGATATAAATTAGTGCTTGGTGATATACGCAAACTAGAACCTTCTTCTTTTGCAAGTTTTGCAAAAAGAATAGCACTTTCAGGGTTATCATAAAAGGCAATATCCATAAAACTTTTTCTTAACCAACCTTTATGGTGGCCTTCTATAATATCTAATTTATTACCAAAACGGATACCTTCATCCCATAAGTATTGTGCTATTTTAAAGCTCTTAAATAATACTGCATAATAAAGTAAATCTTCTTTATCCTCTTGTTTATATTTTAACTTTTTAATAAGATATTTTATAATTTCTATACGCTCTTCTTCTGGTAGAAGAGTAACATTATCTATCTCTCTATTATCATTTACAGAAAGTAGTTTATTTATCCCTATATATTCTTCTCGCAAATAATCAATAAGAACCATAAGTTGATAATTTGCATCATATCTATCTAAACAAGTGCCATAAAAAGCTTTTCCTCTATCACTTACTTGGCTGTAATCAAAATCAATCTTAGCATTAATTAACGCCTTTACTTTTTCTAAACCACCATAACGGCAGGCAAGCCCTAAAGCTCTTGCTGTAAATTCAAAGCTATCACAGGCTTGTAATGTTTCTTTAACTTCATCTACTGTGCCAAATAAAACTTTTTCTTCTAATAACAGTGCAGCTTTTCTTGGGGTTAATTTTAATTTTTTTTCTGTTTTTTTAGCTTTAGTAGGTTTTGTGTCATTTTTATCAAGATTATTATAATAATCAACAACTTCTTGGCAGGAACATACTCTCGCCATTGCTAACATGACTTCCTTTTGGCTTTTTAAAAACTTATTCCATTTGGCAGCATCTTCATTACTATAAAGGTCGGGTCTTACACAATAACCCATAGCAAGCCTGTATTTATAAAACTTATTTGTTCCATATTGATTAGCTTCTATTTTTGGAAATATTAATACACTGTTACTAAGTCTACTTCGCTTTTGTATTTCTTTAAGTGAATTCCCTTGAAAAATACTGGTTATACCTTCTCCTAATATTCTCATGGTTTTAGGAATATATTCATCAAATATTGAATCATAATGGTCATCAAAGTATTCTTGTAATGGTGATAACTCTATTTCTGTTACATCAGGGCAGTTACAAAAAGCATTATCCATAATTGTTGCTGCTTTTTTATCTACAACTACCTTGCCTTGTTTTTTGCTTGGGCATATAATAAGTTTTGAAAAATCTTTAGAATAAAGTATTCCGTCTTTAGTTGCATACACAGGGTTATCTTCTGATACTTCAAAAGCTTCAAGTGACTTAAATTTAAAATAATCGGCTATAATATAATCATGAACATCATCAGGATAAACTTTAAGATTATCTATAACAGTATTCCCTCCATATTTCATTACTTTTGCCTGTGGATCATTTAAATCAAGAACATAATGGCTTCCATAATTTGTAGGTTTATAGCCTAAAAAACTTTTTGGAAAATACACTATTGAAAAATTATTCTGCGAACGAAAATTATACTGGTCAATATATTTTACACCTTCAGGAATATTCATTTTATCACTTATTCCATAATATGCTGTAAGCACCCCATCTTTTGTTATTTCAAAATCCATAATATTATCTCCTTATCTAATTAATTTTTTATATATCTTCAATATCTAATACTAATTTAACTGCCCATACAGGAACATCTAAATTATTTTCATAATCAGATTTATTATAATCACGAGTAAAAATAAAAGCCGTCATATAATCTGGCTGTTTTGATGGAAATTCTCCATAACCATCTGTAAAATATAATAAACCTTTTAAGTTATTTAAAAGTTTATTATTAATTAAGTCATCTACATATCTAAATACAGGCCGAAAATCAGTGCCACCAAAACCATATACTTCCATTGTATCTATATAATCAGTAAATTCTTTAACTGATGTAATTTTTGTAACATTTTGTATCTCTGTATCACACTGCAAAATATAAAGATTTATTTTTGTAAAAAAACTATCCTGCTGGGATAAAATGTTATATGTTTTTGTAAGAAAACTTTTAACTTTTTCTCCTAAAACAGAGCCTGAAGTATCTATTGCAATAACAAATTCCTTTATTCTTTTTACTTCTTTATATTCTAACGGTTCAATAAGTGGCATATTATTATATAAATTTAAGCCGTATGTATAGTATATATAATCAAATTCATCATCATTTACTTCCATTTCTTCGCCTAAAACAGCAAATTTTTTTAAAAAAGAAGTGTAATCATATTTTTCACGGTTAATAAAAGATAATGTTCTTTTTAAAGCACCTGCATTTTTACCAATATTTTTTGATATTGTTTCTAAATCTGTTTGTATTTGGCAAGATATTCTATTCCACTCATCTTTAATTTTCATTATTTTTTCATAAGATAACTTCTCTTGTATAGAATTAATAGTATTGTCTAATTTGTTATTAACACTTGCTAGATTATTACTTGTATTACTTTCATTGTTTTCATTGTTTTCATTGTTTGTATTATCTGTATTATTTTCACCCTTATTAGCTTCTTCACTACTACCACCACTTCCATCATCTTTTTTTTGGTTTTGGTTATACCATAATGAATGGTCATCATATGTAAAAAGTTTATAAAGCCTTATGTATTCTTCATGAGTTAGTGGGTTATTTATATAATATTCATATATTTTTTCTGCTGTTATATACCTTAAATAGCGTGAAAGATATATTAAATATTTTTCTTTTTCTATATCTTTACTTGTTTCCACACAATCAAGACGCATATTTATAATAACATACTCCACAGCAATATCGCATGCAAGGTTCCATATGGTTTTATCATATATATGTGTTGTAAATGGATGGTAAAATATACAGTGCATGATTACATGTAAATAATAATGAGAAGGAAGTTTTTGTTCTTGTTTATATTTAAGTAAAAGGTATTTTGGGTCATAATATAAACATATGCCGTCTGTTGTTATACTATTTTTATTATATTGCATTGCAGGTAATTTATTAAAAGCACTATCTAAAAAACGCAAATTCATTACTAATATATTACGAGAAAGTAATATAACTTCTTCTGCTAATGTTTCAATAGTTTGGCTGTTTTCCAAATACAACTCCAAATAAATAAATAAATTTACTCATAAATTCCAATAAATATATATAACATACTTATAATACAAATCATTTTATACCATAACACATTTTATTTTACAAGTTTTATAATAGTGTCAATATACATTTTTAACACATTTATATAGTATAAATATAACTACAATATTTTTGCTATGCTTTCTATAAGCATAATATTATTACTTGCATTTTTCACTGCCACTCTGTAAAAGCCTTTTGAAAGCCCGTAATAATTACTACAATCCCTTATTAATATACCATATTGTTCTAATTCTTCTTTTAAGTTATAAATGTGTGATTTAAAAAATATATAGTTAGACTTAGAGCCATATATTTTAAAACCAAATGATATTAATTGTTTTTTTAAATATTCTTTTTCTTTATTAATATATTCTATTGAATTTTTCACAAAATCTTTTTCTTCAAGTGCTTTTATGCCACATAAATATGCAGGAAAAGATACACGCCATTCTGGAAGGTATTCTAGTAATTTATTAATGTTTTCTTTATGGCTTATACAATATCCTAACCTTATACCTGCTAGTGCATATGTTTTTGTAAATGCTTTTATTATAATAATATTATCATATTTATTAATTAAACTCACTGCTGAATGG
>CALADT010000170.1 GCA_937890655.1 uncultured Mucispirillum sp.
TGTTTGTTATTATATGCTATTTTATCCACATAAAGTGCTATATTATTTTTATTATTTATCCAATAGTTATAAAAATCTTCATTTGTGCCAATGTATGAAAGTAAATCATGCCATGAAGATTGTGTATTAAATTTATCTTTAATAAAATTTCTTATACCGTTCATAAAGACTTCTTCACCAACAATATTTTTTGCCATATGTAAAACCATTAGCCCTTTACCATAGCCCACAGATTGGTCAAGCCTGCTTTTATTATAAACAAAATCTTTTAATGGGTAACCGTCTTTATAGCCATAAGCAATATATTCGGCTAATATCCCTTTTCTATATTTTATTCTATTATCTTTTTCATAAAAATAATCAGAAAAATATGTGGTTATAGCTTCTAAAAAATTACCGTCTGTCATATTGCACTCAATAGCACAGCCAAAATACTGGTGTAATATTTCATGACCTAAAGAGCGTTCTAAAACAAATGGTTTATCTATAATAGATGTGCCAAAAACAGCAATACCATTCATAGCATGTCCGTATGGTCTTTTATCTTCTATAACTATAAAGCTTTTAAAAGGGAACGCTTTATTAAATAGTTTTTCATACATTTCTATGTAATAGGCAGAGTTTTGTAGGAAAGTGTAGCTTAATTTTTCATGTTCTTTAAACATCATTGTATATATTTGTATTTTATTTTGTGTAATAGTTTTTATGTCATAATTTTTTGACGCTGCTAAATATATTTCTTTAGGTAATGATGTGTATGAATATAATGAAGTTTGGTTATCAATTATAGAAAGAGATGAAAAACCGTTTATAAGCCCTTTAAAATCTTTAGGCAGTGTAATATAAAGCTCCGTTTGTGAAATGTTTTCCACATTAGGTATAATACTTGAATAAATAGATATAAAATCATTATCTATAATATCCATATACTCACTAGGTTTTTTAATATATGATAATATAACAGGGAACTTTTCGTTTACTTCCATTATATATATATTTGTTTTTTTATTATATTTTACACGGTTATCAGTATAATGGAGTTGCATATTTTTATTTAATGATAATTCAACAGTTTCTTTGCCTGATGAGGCTATTGTAATAGTGCCTTTAAGTAGTGCATAATTATTATCAATATTTACTTTAAATGTGGCAATAGCACCATAGCTTTTAAAAGAAAACATAATAGCAAATAAAGCTATAAATAAAACTCGTTTCATAACCAACCTGTATAAAATATTATTTTAGGATATATAATATATAAAATTACATATAAATCACAAGCAAAAATTTTAAAATAACTATATTTTTCCATTATTTATAAATATTATATAAAATAGTTTAATGTAAAAATAAAAGAAATTATGATAATAAATAATTTTTATAAAAATTTTTATAAAAAATAATTGCTAAAATAAATATATAGTGATAGGGTAAAAGATTATTAATATATAAAAACATATAAGGGTAATAAGTATGAGAAGTGATATTATAAAAGAGGGATGTCAAAGAGCACCTAACAGAGCATTAATTTATGGCACAGGAGTTTCAAAAGATCAAATGAACGCACCATTTATTGGTATATGTTCTAGTTTTACAGATTTAATTCCTGGTCATACTGGTATGCGTATTTTGGAACGGTTTGCAGAAAAAGGTATCCATACAGGTGGTGGTCAGGCTTTTATATTTAGTGTTCCTGGAGTGTGCGACGGTATATCTATGGGTCATTCTGGTATGAGCTACTCTTTACCTAGTAGAGATGCTATTGCAGATATAATAGAATGTGTAGTAAACGCCCATGCTTTAGACGGTGTGTTATTTATAACTAACTGTGATAAAATAACCCCAGGGATGCTTATGGCAGCAGCTAGAATAAATGTTCCTTCAATATTTGTTACAGCGGGCCCTATGATGAGTGGTAATTACAGAATGCAGCGACGTGATTTTATTACAGATTCATTTGAAGCAGCATCAAAAGTAGCCACAGGGGAAATAGATGAAGAAGAAATGACTAACCTAGAAATGACAGCTTGTCCGGGGGAAGGTTCTTGTCAAGGTCTTTTTACAGCTAACACTATGGCTTGTTTAACAGAAGTTATGGGTATGAGTATGCCAGGGTGTGCCACAGCTATGGCAGGAATGGCAAAAAAACGCCGTATAGCTTTTGATTCTGGTGTTAGGCTTGTATCATTAGTAAAAGAAGATATAAAACCAAAAGATATTATGAACGAAAAGGCTTTTAGAAACGCTATAAAAGCAGATTTAGCCCTTGGTGGTTCTACTAATACAACATTACACTTGCCGGCTATTGCTTATGAAGCAGGTGTAAAATTAAACCTTGATTCTTTTGACGCACTTTCTAAAACAACTCCACATATAACAAGCCTTTTACCAGGTGGAAAATATTTTATGGAAGATTTAGAGTTTGCAGGTGGTATTCCTGCTGTTATGAAATCTATGGAAAGTATATTGGAAGATAATATAACAGTAAGTGGTTTAAGTGTAAAAGAAATATGTAGCCGTGCAGAAAATTACCATGATGATATAATTCGTTCTATGGATAACCCATACCATAAAGAGGGTGGCATAGCAGTATTAAAAGGTAATATTGCCCCTGGTGGCTCTGTTATTAAACAAAGTGCTGTTATTCCTGAAATGATGGTGTTTACAGGCTTAGCAAAAACATTTAATTCAGAAGAAGACGCTATGTCTGCTATTATGGGTGGTAAAATAAAAAATGGCGATATAGTAGTTATTCGTTATGAAGGCCCAAAAGGTGGCCCTGGAATGAGAGAGATGCTTGCCCCTACTGCTGCTATTGCAGGGCTTGGGCTAACAAAAGTGGCATTAATTACAGACGGACGTTTTTCAGGTGGCACAAGGGGGCCATGTGTAGGCCATATATCTCCGGAGGCTGCAGAAGGTGGTATAATAGGGCTTGTGGAAGATAACGATAAGATATCTATAAATATTCCAAATCGTTCTATTACTCTTGAAGTAAGTGATGAGGAGTTGGAAAAAAGACGTGCAAACTACAAAGCACCTGCAAAAAAAGTGGTAAGTGGTTACTTATCAAAATACGCAAAAGGTGTATCTAGTGCCAACGAAGGTGCTATTTTTAAAAGGGATATATAATAATTATAGAAGTAATACTTCTTGTGCATAAATATTGGAGTAAAATATGATTTGTTCAGGCGGCGAAATAGTAATTGACTGCTTAAAACGTAACGGTGTGGAAGTAATTTTTAGCTACCCTGGAGGTTCATTAACAGGGTTTTATGATACTTTATTTGATTCAGATTTGGGGCATATTCTTCCACGTCATGAGCAGGGTGGAGCCCATGCTGCAGACGGTTATGCAAGAGCAACAGGTAAAATAGGTGTATGTATGGCAACAAGTGGCCCAGGGGCTACTAATTTAGTAACAGGTATTGGCACAGCTTATATGGATAGTGTTCCTATGCTTGTAATTACAGGCCAAGTTGTTACTAACTTAATAGGTGGGGACGCTTTTCAGGAAGCAGATATTGTAGGTATTACAAGGCCAATAGTAAAACACAGCTATTTAGTAACAGATGTGAAAGATTTAGCAAACACATTAAACGAGGCTATCCATATTGCTACAACAGGCAGGCCGGGGCCAGTATTAATAGATATCCCAAAAGATATTTTTGCAGCAAAAACAAAGTATGAACCAAATGATGAAATCCATTTAGCAGGTTATCACCCTAATGTGGAAGGCCACCCTATGCAGGTAAAAAAATTGCTTAAAACATTAGAAAGTGCAAAAAAACCGGTTATATATATTGGTGGTGGTGTAAAGGTTAGTAAAGGTGCCACAGAAGAATTAATAAAATTTGCAAATAAATTAAATTTGCCTGTAGTTTCTTCTTTTATGGGTTTAAGTGGTTACCCTGCTAATGATAAACAGTGGATAGGCTGGTTAGGAATGCACGGCAACTATGCTTCTAATATGGCAGTAACAGAATCAGACTTTATTATTGCCATAGGCACAAGGTTTACAGACCGTTCCACAGGCCGTCTTGATAGGTTTGCAAAAAATGCACGTATAGCACATGTGGATATTGACCCATCATCTATTAGTAAAACGGTGGATATAGAAATTCCTGTTGTAGGGGATTCTTATAATGTGTTACTAATGATACGTAAATATTTAGATGATTATAAATGGGATAAATGTAAAACAGAAAGAGAGCAGTGGTTTGAAACAGTAAAAAACTGGGACAGGGAAAAACCATTTTCATATACCCAAAGCGATACTATTATAAAACCACAATTTGTAATAGAGTCATTATATAAAGTAACAGAGGGCGATGCTATTATTGCAACAGATGTAGGCCAGCACCAAATGTGGACAGGCCAGTTTTATAAATATAAATTCCCACGTCAGTTACTTTCATCAGGTGGTATGGGCACAATGGGTTATGGTTTACCGGCTGCAATGGGTGCAAAAATAGGCAGGCCGGAAAAGGAAGTTTTTTGTGTAACAGGGGACGGTGGCGTATTAATGAATATGCAGGAGCTAACAACCTGTGTTCAGTATAGGGTAGGCATAAAAACAGTTATTATTAATAATAGGTTTTTAGGTATGGTAAGACAGTGGCAGCAGTTATTTTTTAATAAAAAATATTCAGATACATGTCTTGAAGTTCAGCCGGATTTTGTAAAACTTGCAGAAGCCTATGGTTGTGTAGGTTTAAGGGCAGAAAAACCAAGTGATGTGGAAGCTGTTTTAAGGGAATCTCTTAAAATAAAAGACAGACCTGTGGTTATGGATTTTGTATGCGATAGGGAAGAAAATGTATATCCTATGGTGCCAGCTGGTGCATCTATTGATGAAATGATTATCAGGTAAAAGTTATGGAAAAACGACATATTATATCAATACATGTGGAAAATAAATTCGGTGTTTTAGCACGTATAGCAGGGCTTTTTTCTGGTAGAGGCTATAATATAGAAAGCCTCACAGTTAATTCTACTGATAAGCATGATGTTTCAACAATGACTATTGTAACATATGGTGATGATAAAATTGTGGAACAGATTATAAAGCAGTTAAGAAAATTAATAAACGTGTTAAAAGTAAGGGACTTAACTTCTTATAACCATATAGAACGAGAATTAATTTTAATTAAAATATATGCTTCTCAAAAACACAGAAGTGATATATATAATATAGTTAATACTTTTCGTGGTAATGTGGTGGATATTACACCTGAAAGTATGGTTATAGAAATAACAGGTGATAACGATAAATTACAGGCATTTGTGGACCTTGTAAGAACATACGGCATAATAGAAATGATACGTTCTGGTTCATTAGCCATAGGCAGAGGCTCAAAAGCCACAACAGATATGGAAAAACTAAAAAATAAATAACATAAAAGGGGATAATATGAAAGTATATTACGAAAAAGATGCTAATATGGGCATTATTAAAAACAAAAACATAGCAGTAGTAGGTTATGGTAGCCAAGGTTATGGCCATTCAAACAATTTAAAAGATTCGCTTTGTAATGTGGCAGTAGCTTTAAGAAAAGAAAGTCCATCATGGCAAAAAGCTGAAAAAGCAGGCTTAAAAGTTATGACAGTTTCAGAAGCTGCAGCATGGGCAGATATTATTATGATACTAACTCCTGATGAACTTCAAGGGGATATTTATAAAAATGAAATTGCACCAAACTTAAAATCTGGTAGTTATTTAGCATTTGCACATGGTTTTAATATCCATTTTGGTCAAATAGTTGCACCAAAAGATGTAAATGTAATTATGATAGCACCAAAAGGGCCAGGGCATTTAGTTCGTCAGCAGTATGAAATAGGCAGCGGTGTTCCTTGCTTAATAGCAGTTCATCAAGACGCAACAGGTGATTCAAAAGAAGTGGCATTAGCTTATGCAGCTGCAATAGGTGGCGCAAGAGCCGGTGTTATAGAAACAACATTTAAAGAAGAAACTGAAACAGACCTTTTTGGGGAGCAGGCAGTATTATGTGGTGGTTTAGCAAAACTTATCCAATACGGTTTTGAAACATTAACAGAAGCAGGTTATGCACCAGAAATGGCATACTTTGAATGTCTACATGAAATGAAATTAATAGTAGATTTAATTTATGAAGGTGGCATAAAAAATATGCAGTATTCCATATCTAATACAGCAGAATACGGTGGCTTAACAAGAGGCCCAAGAGTTGTATCTCCTGCAAGTAAAGAAGAAATGAAAAAAGTATTAAGAGAAATCCAAGACGGCACATTTGCAAAAGAATGGATGCTTGAAAATAAAGTAAATGCACCACATTTCCATGCACTTTCAAATATTTCTAATAACCACCCTGTGGAAGAAGTTGGGGAAAGATTACGCAGTATGATGAGCTGGTTAGGCAAAAGCAAAATAGTAGATAAATCAAAAAACTAAAAATATTAATGGGTATATGGTGGGAACAAATTCCCACTATACCCATAAAACTAATATAAAAAGTTCACTATTTTTTATATTATAATGGATAAAAATTACCATACAGATTAGTAATTTTTATAATATATATTAATAAATATATAAAACGATTATTATTTACTAATCAACCATAATAAAATCATATAAAATTATCACATCAAGCGTATGTTAATTCTGAGCGAATAGCGAAGAATCTCTTGACGGTTATATATTTTTAGTCTACTCTGCGTTGGTTTAAAATTTTATTCAGTCATTTACTATCTTGTAAACTCCTTTCATAAAATTTTAAATCCGTCTTGATTAGCCAAAAAATCTTATAACCTTTTATGTGTGTATATCTTTTTTACAACTATTTTTAAGAGATTCTTCGTTTCACTCAAGAATTGACGTTGTTGTAACGTGGGTTATTTGTTGCAAGTAATTATATTGATATAGGATTTAAGGTTTTTTATTTACTAACAAATCATAATAAAATCATATAAAATTATCACGTCAAAAGTATGTCAATTCTGAGCGAATAGCGAAGAATCTCTTTATAATTATATTTTTTAGTCTATTCTGCGTTGGTTTAAAATTTTATTCAGTCATTTACTATCTTGTAAACTCCTTTCATAAAATTTTAAATCCGTCTTGATTAGCCAAAAAATCTTATAACCTTTTATGTGTGTATATCTTTTTTACACCTATTTTTTAAGAGATTCTTTATTTTACTTAGAATGATATTATTTTATGTAGGTCAATTATTTTGAAAAGTTTATAATAAGTAAGTAATTATCAATTAATCTTATTAATTATATCTATTTATAAATAAATATTAAAATTCTTTTTATAATTTAGCAAATAATATTTATTACACTATACCATACTTATTTATTATATTTTTGTAATTCTTCTTTAGCAAGTAGCTGGTATTTATTTATATTTTCAACTGCTTCTTCTATGGTTTCCACATTCTTACTTTCTGCTTTACTTAATACATTTTCTATTACAAAAGGAATATCTTGAAAAGTTATTCTCCCTTTTAAAAATGTCTGCACTGCTTCTTCGTTGGCTGCGTTCATAGCTGTCATAAGTGAGCTTGAATCTGTATTTAATACATTAATGGCTGTTTTTAAGCATTTAAATTTATTTAAATCCGGCTTAAAGAATGTTAATGATTTTTCTTCAAATAAGTTTACAGGTGGAACATCTGAATTAATACGTTCAGGAAAAGCAAGTGCAACAGCTATCGGTGTTTTCATATTAGGTAACCCAAGTTGTGCTATGGTGGAACCGTCTGTAAATGTAACATATGAATGAACTACACTTTCTGGGTGTATTGTAACATCAAGCTTATCTGCTTTTATATCAAATAAATAACGTGCTTCTATTAGCTCTAAACCTTTATTCATCATAGTAGCAGAATCAATAGTTATTTTTGCACCCATAGACCAGTTAGGGTGGTTTAGTGCTTCTTGTAAATTAATATACTCAAAAGCATCCCCCGGCCTGTATCTAAATGGGCCGCCACTTGCTGTTAAAGTAATTTTTGATACATATTGTTTTCTTTGCCCCATTAGGCATTGAAGTATTGCTGAGTGTTCGCTATCCACAGGTAGCACCTTAACTCCCTGAATACTTGCTTCTTCCATAATAATCTTTCCTGCTGTTACTATGGATTCTTTATTTGCCAGTGCAATATGTGTTCCATTATGAACTATATCATAAACTAACTTAACAACTGATACACCAGAAGCTGCAAATAAAACAATATCTACACCTTCTTGATTAATAATATCTATAATTTTTTTACTGCTATCTTCATTACTTGTTAAAATACTATATTTTGCATTTAATTTGTTTTTAGCAACTTCTAGCCCTTTTTTATTATTATGGGCTGTTACAAATATTGTTTCAAATATATCACTATTTGTTGCTACTACCTGTAATCCGGAAGTCCCTACAGAGCCTGTTACACCAATAATACCTATTTTTTTCTTAATCATAATCATACCTTACATATATTGTATAAGAAAATATAAAACCGGCGCACCTATCATTAAAGAATCAAACCTATCAAGTATGCCCCCATGCCCTGGAAGAAGTGAACCACTGTCTTTTGCATTTGCACTTCTTTTCATCATGGATTCCATTAAGTCCCCTAATATACCTGCAATAATAATAGCAATAGAAGAAACCGTAGTAAAAAGCATAGTTGCATTTAATATATAATGGTTAAATACAAATGCCACAATTAATGCACCTACTATGCCACCTGTAACCCCTTCTATTGTTTTTCCAGGGCTAACTTTTGGTATCATTTTATGTTTACCTATTGCAACACCTGTAAAATATGCAAAAGAATCACTTGCCCAAACAACAAAGCATAAATATAAAATATATTGATAGTTTTCAAACATTAAAAGTGGAAAAAATGTAAAAAGGAAAGGCACATACATTAGTGCAAAAAAGTTATAAGACACTTCTTCTAAAACGTTTTCAGTTGGGTTTTTAGAAAACATTTTTAGTATAAATAATAAAAATAATGTAACAAAAGATATTAATACAAAAATATCAAGCCCAATAAAACAAATAAGTGTAGGCACTATAACTGCTGTTACCCACATTAATTTATCATAAAGTTTAATATTATCTTTTCTCATAATATTAATCATTTCTTTTGTCGCAAGTAAAACAAGCACTAAAATAACTGTAAAAAATAAATGTGGATGCCCTTTTATAATTAATAAAAGTGTTAAAGGTAAAAGTATAAGTGCTACAATTATCCTTGTAATCATCTCTTTTGCTCTGCTTCCTGCCATAATATATGCTCCTTTTATTTGCTTATCTGTTCATCTGTCATACCGAACCTTCGAACACGTTTATTAAATTCATCTATTGCCTTTTCAAACTCTTTCTCATTAAAATCAGGCCATAAAACATCAGTAAAATATAATTCGGCATATGAAATACGCCAAAGCATAAAGTTACTAATACGTTTTTCTCCACTTGTTCTAATAAGTAAATCAATATCATCTAATTGACTGTTATAAAGGTTGTTACTAATAGTATCTTTATTTATATTATCAATACTTAATTCATTATTTTTTACTTTTGAAGCAATACTTTTTACACAGCTTACAAACTCATCTTGGCTACTATAACTTAAAGCCATATTTAAAATAAGGCCTTTATTATTTTTTGTAGTTTCCACTAATTCTAAAATAGAGTTCCTTGTTTTTTCAGGTATAAGCTCTATATTACCAGAAACTACAAACTGCATGTTGTTATCAGTAATAGATGACCATTCAGAAGCAATGTATTCATCAAGAAGTCGCATTAAAAATGTAACTTCTTCTTGAGGACGTAACCAGTTTTCAGCAGAAAAGGCAAATATACTCAATGTTTTTAAGTTATTTTTTGCAGCATAAGTTATAATTTTTTTAAGTGCTTTCACACCTTCTTTATGCCCTAAAAAACGGGGCAGACCACGTTTTTTCGCCCATCTGCCGTTACCGTCCATAATTATTGCTATATGAAGTTTATCTAAGCCTTGAGGCATTATATCTCCATAACTTCTTTTTCTTTAAGTGATGTTATATCATCTATTTTTTTAACTGCGTCATCTGTTACTTTTTGAATATCTTCCTGCAATTTTTTAGAATCATCTTCACTTATTTCTTTATCTTTTTCTTGTTTTTTAACTTTATCATTAGCATCACGCCTTTCATTACGGATAGCCACTTTTGCATCTTCGCCCATTTTTTTCACAACTTTCACAAGCTCTTTTCTTCTTTCTTCTGTAAGCTGTGGGAATGGAACACGTATAATTTTACCATCATTGGAAGGATTAAACCCCATTTGGCTGTTTTGGATAGCTTTTTCAATTAATGGTATTAGTGTAGCATCCCATGGAGAGATTGTTACAAGTCTTGGTTCTGGTGAAGAAAGAGATGCAACCCCTGTTAATGGTGTAGGTGTGCCATAATAGTCTACTTTAATATTTTCAAACATAGCAACACTTGCCCTGCCTGTTCTAACCCCTTTTAATTCTTCTTTATAGAAGTTAATTGATTTTTCTACGGAAGTTTTAAAATCCTTCACTACTTCGCTCATGGTTTTCTCCTGATTTTATATTATTTAACAAGGGTGCCTATTGCTTCCCCTTTTACTATTTTCATTAAATTATCTTTACCAAACATATCAAATACTATTAAAGGTATTTGGTTATCCATACACATACTTATTGCTGTTGCATCCATTACTTTTAACCCTTTTGTAAGCACATCTATATAACTTATTTCATCATATTTTGTAGCAGAGCTGTCTTTTTTAGGGTCAGCAGTGTAAACACCGTCTACTTTAGTGGCTTTTAATACTACATCTGCATTAATTTCTGAAGCACGAAGTGTAGCAGTAGTATCTGTTGTAAAATAAGGGTTGCCTGTGCCACCTGCAAATATTACAACTCTACCTTTTTCCATATGACGCATAGCTCTGCGTCTTATATAAGGCTCTGCAATTTGACGCATTTCAATAGCTGATTGCACTCGTGTTTCTATACCGTTCATTTCTAGTGCGTTTTGAACAGATAAACAGTTAATAACTGTTGCAAGCATACCCATATGGTCTGCTGTAACTCTATCCATACCTTTAGCAGCAGGGGATACACCACGGAATATATTACCGCCGCCAATAACTATACCTATTTTAACGCCCATATCATAAATGGGTTTTATCTCTGATGCTATAAATTTTACTGTTTCAGCGTCAATACCGTATTGAGCATTACCCATTAATGCTTCGCCACTTAGTTTTAATAGAATTCTATTATATTTTAATTCCATACTATACCCCCTAAAATATATTAAACAATTAAGAATACTATATTATAATTATATAATCAAGAATAATTACTACCAAAATTTAAAATTTAATTAATTTTGCTTGACAAATCACATAAATAATTCATAAATACCCTATGAAGAATTTAAAAGTTTTATTATTATTTATTATTATTTTAACAATATCTGGTTGTGAAAAATATTTTTTCTTTCCACAAAAAATACTTTACTATATGCCTGAAACTTGCAAATATTCTCCTGATAATATACTTGTGGAAACAGACGAAGGCAAAACTTTACACGGCTGGTATTTTAAAACACCTTTAAAAAACCCAAAAGGCACAATATTTTTCCTACATGGCAACTCTAGTAACATTAGCACAGAAAGTGTAGGTATGGTGTGGGTGCTGGATAAAGGTTATAACTTGCTTACTTTTGATTACAGGGGCTATGGGCTTTCAGAAGGTAAACCTGATATTGAAGGTGTATTAAAAGACGGTCTTGATTTTACTGATGCTATTATGAAATATAATAAGGTGGATAAAAGAAACTTAATCATACATGGCCAAAGTTTAGGTGGTGCAGTAGCTTCCCATATTGCAGCATATTCGCCCCATGCTGAAAAAATAAAAGTCCTTGTGCTTGATTCCACATTTACATCTTGGAAAAGTATATCAAAAGAAATTGCTTCTAAAAACTTTTTTACATGGGCATGGCAGCATCCCATAAGCTGGGGTATAACAGGTAAATATTCCACCTTAGAAAATGTAAAAAATAGTAAAATAAAAAATACCATTGTTATGCACTCTAAAAAAGATGAGTTAATAAGCTATGATAATGCAGAAGCTATATTTAAAATGGCTCATGAAAAAAAGGTTATGATAAATGATGATTATTCTACCCATGCAGTTATTATGCAAAACCCACGAGTTAGAAATGATTATCTAAATTACATAAATAAATTTATAAAATAAATACTATTAATAATATAGGAAAAAATAATTTAACAAATATATTTTTTTTGTTGACAGTAAAGTAAATATTGTATAATGTAAACGATAATATATAAAAATCAGGAGTTAAGATATGAAAAAAATCTTATTAGTTTTTGTTATTTTTTCCATGATGACTTCATTTGCTTTCGCAGCAGGTGCTGTTAGAAATAATGCAGGTTGTGGCGTAGGAACTATGTTAATGGAGACAGTTGGTAAACCAAACGGTGGTTGGGTTCTTCAAACTACTGCTTTATGGACAAATGGCATATTATCAAATACTTTTACTATGTCTACAGGAACAATGAACTGTAAAGGTCATATTAATAAAGCTGTTAGTAACGAAGTTTATGAATTTGTTACAGCTAATATGGATAACTTAGCAAAAGATATTGCTATGGGTCAAGGGGAAACTATTAATTCTTTAGGCACTATGCTTGCAGTTAATGATGTTGATGCTTTTGCTACAAGATTACAAGCTAATTTTGGTGAAATTTTCCCTAATGCAGATGTTCAATCTGATTCTGTTGCAAACAAAATTGTTAAATTAAGCTAATCATATATTGAGGGCTATTATAAGCCCTCACTCACTTTATGAAACGTATATTATATTCTTTGTTTTTTATTTTACTTTTTTATAGTTTTTCATATGCTGAACCAAGCCAGTATGGTAAAGATATTGCAAAAAAAGCAGTGGAAGAAAAAGCATACCTTGAAAGGCCGTGGCATGTTTTAATGCAGTATAAAAAGCCTGCAGGTAGAAAGATACGCAGCCTTGTGGATGATGAACGGTTTTTCCTTTCAAAAAATGGTAAATATTCTCCGGAAGATGAACTTGTATCTACAATTCATGCTTTATTTGATAATAGTTTATCTAAAGGTGATGATAATAAACACCCATTATGTGTATATGCTGGTAGACGTGAATGGATTATAGAACGTTTTAATATAGATAGGAATAAACTTCCTAAAAAAGTATGTAGTAATTATAATAGTTTTTTTAAAAAACTAGATCCATCAAGTGTTACAGTTGTATTTCCATTTATGTATCTAAAAAACCCTGCAAGTATGTTCGGCCATACTATGCTTAGAATAAATAACAGTAAAAATGACCCACTAACATCCTTTAGTGTTACATTCGCTGCTAACGTTGGCAATAATGTAAATTTATTTAAGTATGCGGTGCTTGGGCTTTTTGGTGGTTATGACGGCTATTATACAGTAAAAGAATACTTTAAAACGGCTTATGAATATGGTAATAATGATAATAGAGATATATGGGAATACGATTTAAACTTTACAAAAGAAGAAACCATAAAATTATTTAATCATTTGTGGGAACTACAAGATATAGGTAGTCAATATTTTTTCTTTGATGAAAACTGTTCATACAGTATGCTTATGCTTTTAGAATCGGCACGGCCTGAACTTAACCTTTCAAAAAGTATATTATGGGAAGCACCTACAAATACAGTAAAACTTATAATAAAAGAAGGGCTTGTAATAAATAAAAAATATAGGCCATCACATATTAAAACACTTTACACATATGCAATAGGGTTACCAAAATCAGCCATTACCCTTGCAAATAAAGTGGCATACGGCATAAAAAGTATAGAAGATATTAATAACGGCCCATATACATTAGATGAAAAAGTTAGAATATATGATTTAGCTGTGGAAACTATGCGTTTTGATTTTATCCAGAGGGAAGGCATAAGTGAAGAAGATTTAGCAGACTATAAAAAGAAAACCATATATTTACTAAGTGAAAGAGCAAAACTAGGGGTTAAAAGCTACACAACAATAGATGTGCCATACTCTCCTGATACAGGCCATGATATAACAAGAATAAAAGTAGGGTTAGGTGTAGAAAATTTTAAAGAATTTTATACAGAAGTAGGTTTTCAATTAGGTTTTCATAGTTTAAACGATATTGATAGAGGGTTTATCCAAAACAGCCAGCTAACTGTTTTAGATGTTAATTTAAGGTGGAATACATATACAGGCTATGTTAACGTGCCGGAAGCTAGTTTATTAAAAGTGGGAGTTTATACTCCTATGAACTATTTAATGAAAAATGTATCATGGAAACTAGAACTTGCAGGGGAAGACAAATCATTTACAGGGGGCGATAAATTTTGGACACCATATATAAGGGGTGGTGTTGGGTTTACATTAGGTAAAGGTGGTTTTACCACATACTTAACTGCTGATTTTGATTTGGCATTTGCAGAAGGTTATAACGATTACTACACAGGGTTAGGGCTTGGTGGTAATTTTGGAATGATGTATAACTTTATAGGTGGTAAACTACTTGCAGAAGCCTATTATAGACATTATTTACTAGATAATATGGGAGCAGAGTTTGGAGCAAAAGGGTTATATGCTATACCTGTAACACAAAATAA
>CALADT010000171.1 GCA_937890655.1 uncultured Mucispirillum sp.
ATCTGTTGCAATCGTTTTTGGAATTTATAATATAAAATAAATATTTACTATTATATTGACAAAATAAATATATTAACCTAAACTACCATAACATTATATGGATTATTTATATCAAAAAATAATAAATATGTTTTTATTTTAAAAATATTATTATTTATAATAGATATTAAGGAGTTGTAATGACACGTATTGTGTATCCAGAAATAGACCTTACAAATATTAAAACAGTTTTTTTAGATATAGATGATACCTTATACTTTTATACTCCTTGTCATGAATATGCAATAGATTATTGTGCTAAGCAATTTATTATAAGTCAGTTAAGTAATATAACTGAATTAGAATTTAAAAAATTATATAAAAAATATAGAATTGATGTAACAAATAGGCTTTCTCCACAAGGAATATGTCGTTCGCGTTTAGCCACTTTTATTGAAATGTTTGCATTTTTAAATATTAAAAACCCCTATAACCATGCATTATATTTTTCAAAACTATATTGGGATATATTAATTTCACAAATTAAAATAGAATATGATGCATTATGTTTTATAGAAAAAATATCTTCATTAGGTATTAAAATAGTAGCTGTAACAGATATGACAACAGAAGAGCAAATTATGAAACTAAACCATATGGATATATCTAAGTATATTCAATATATAGTTACTTCTGAAATAGCAGGAGCAGAAAAGCCAAATAAAAAAATATTTGAATATGCATTAAATATTTCTAACTCAAAAATATCAAATACTATTATGATAGGTGATAGTTTATCAAAAGATGGTGAAGGTGCTAGAAATATGGGTATAAAATTTTATCAAGTTAAACACATGGATATATAAGTTATGAATCATAAATATAAAATTATTTATTCATTAATATTATTTAGCATATTATCTTTCTTTACAATATATCCTCATATGGATATTATACATTATCGTTTAAATACTGTTATTGATAATAATGCCAAAAATAAGCAACATATAAAACAAATTATATTTAATAATCAGGATAATATTTCTACTACAATCTATGTTGATTCTAATTTAAAACAAATAGATTTTGCATTACAAAATAATAGAAATAATAAACCTGTTACAGCAATTTTATCTCAAAATAATATAATTAAAACATATAAATTAAATAAGGTAAACAATAATCTTTATAGATTAAAATTATTTAATAATGAATTTACAAAAGGTAGATTAAATATTTTATTATTAAATGATACGGATACAAATTTATCTTTTAATATAAATTATCCACATATTAAATCAAACCATATTAAGTATAATGGTGAATATATTGATGGTTATAGCTTACAGTTGTATGTTGTATATAAGGGAAGTGATTTCTTAAATATAAGTATTATATTATTTGTTATAATAATTATTATACAGGTCTATTTGTCATATATAGCAGTTAGTAATAATGTTAAAGACAATAGAGTTTTCTATATAAGTGTATTATTATTTTTATTGATTTGTATATTTAGATTTCCACTGTTAACATTAT
>CALADT010000172.1 GCA_937890655.1 uncultured Mucispirillum sp.
TGGGAAATAGCAGAAAACGTTTCAAAAAACCCAGATATTTATGCAGGCAGGGCAACCCTTGATGAAATGGTGCGTGTTGCTGCCAACTCTTTAGTTTATTCAAATATGTTTGATAAAGCAGCTGTTATGTTTTTCAATGAAACACTTATGGAGTTAAGAGGTGTTTATATAACAGGTATCCCTGCTTATTCTGATAAAGATGTGTATGAATTTAAAAACAAAAGGGTAGAAGTTACAAAAGAAATATACGATAAATTAATGGAATTTCATGCTAATATTGATGATATTGAAGCACATATTGAGTTAGAAGATAAAATATTTTATTCCATTGATAAAGTAAAACTCACTAACCCATTAATTATAACCCCTATGATTACGGCAAATAAACTTTATGGAGTATTAATAACATATTCAAATGATAGTTATACTAATACCCATACATATACATCACGTTCAACAGCAAGGCTTTTAAACACTATGATGATGGCAGTTATTTCTAACCAAAAATATGAATATACCACATCGTTTTATAAAGAAATAGAAGCAGATATGAAAAGTAAACAAAGCCTTGTAACATTAGGTAATTACGTTGCAACCATAGCACATGAAGTGAAAAACCCACTAATATCCATAGGTGGTTTTGCAAAACGGCTGATGAAATCTGTTACAAATGATGACTTAAAACGTATGGCAGGGATTATAGCAACAGAGTCCATAAGGCTTGAACATTTAACAGAAGATATATTATCCTTTTCTAAAAAAAGGCCGCCACATAAAGAAGAAATTAATTTATATGAATTATTACAAGATATACAGCTTTTGTTTGAAACAAGGCTTATGGAAAATAATTTTAAATTAAATATAAAAGTTACAAAAAACGATACAATATATGCAGATAAAGACCAAATAAAACAGGTAATAGTAAACTTAATTGCTAATGCTATGAACGCTATGGAGCATGACGGCACTGTTAGTATAGAGTATGTAGAAAAAGATGATAAATGTAGTATTATGATTTCAGATACAGGCCCTGGTATCCCACTTGAAGTAATGCCTAATTTATTTAAACCGTTTTTTACCACTTCTAATTCTGGCACAGGGTTAGGGTTACCTATTAGCAGGAAGATTTTAAATAACCATAATGGTGATTTAACTGTATATAATTGTAAAAAAGGTGCAGTATTTACAATAACACTACCTACTGAAAAAACAGATACGGAGAATAATGAATGATTTATAAGATTAATAGTAGCAATATTAACACTATTAAAAATCAAGGTTTAAAAGAAGATGCTTTAAAATATGTAGAATCATATAATAAATTTTGCCAATATATAGAAGAAAGTGGTGCAAATATCTCAAAAAAAGATTATGAGGAAAAAGAAAAAGAACTACTTAAAATATTAGAATCAAAAGGTGCTAAAATATGTCATGGTAATAGAAGTGTTATATTAAATGATGTATCTCCATCTTGCGAACATTGTCATACAGGTTACGGTTCCGCCACGTATATTATTACATTAAAATGTAATAGAGATTGTTTTTTCTGCACCAATAAAAACCAAGCAGATTATGAAGAAGGTGTTAATAAAATATATGATATAGTTTCAGAATTTAAATCTCACCTATCATACTTTAAAAAAATGCAATCAGTTGCCATTACAGGTGGCGAACCATTACTTTATGTAGATGAATGTATAAACTTTTTAAAAACAGTAAAATCTGCTGATAAAACTATACAAACAAGAATATATACAAATGGCGACCTTGTTACAGAAGATATGCTTATTAAATTAAAAGAAGCAGGGCTTGATGAAATTAGGTTCGGTTTAAAACCTAATGATGATGGTGTTGTGGATAATGAAAGTTTAGAACGGTTAAAACTTTCTGTAAAATATATAAAACGCACTATGGTAGAAATGCCTTTAATGATAAATAAAGTGGATAAAATGAAAGAGCTTGTTTTAACTCTTGATAAAATAGGTATCTTCGGTATAAATATACTTGAATTTTTATACCCATATGTTCACCCTGATGAATATAAAAATAAAGGCTATGAAGTTGTAAACCGTCCTTATAGAGTATTATACCCATACACATATGCAGGTGGGGTGCCTATTGCAGAAAGTAGTATTGAATGCCTTGAAGTGGTGCTTTTTGCTTTAGAAAATAAAGTATCTATGAGCGTGCATTATTGTAGTTTAGAAAATAAACTAACAGCACAAGTTTATTATGCTAACCATAAAGTGAAAAAAAGCGAAATAGAATATTTTTCTGAAAAAGATTATTTTATAAAAACAGCAAAAGGTTATGGGGATGATATTATTACCATAAAAGAAGTGTTAGATAAAAATAATATAAACCATTATATGTATGATAACTCCAATAAAATAATAGAGTTTTCCCCTATTTATGTGCCTTTATTAAAAGATTATAGTATGGAGCTGGGGCTAACTTATATGGCTGTTGATTATGATGAAGAATATATGCAGAACGTATTACGCGAGTATCAAATAGATAAAATTGATACAAAAACTTTTGAGCTTTCAGATATATAAGGTGTTTTCATGATTAATAAAATGGAAATAGCAAATATGGTTTTTGAAGGTGTATCAAGAGCCATATCCATATCTCCTAAATACTGTTCAAAAATAAAACATAAAAGTTCTCCCTGCACTATTTGTTACTCCCTATGTCCTACACAGGCCATAACAGTTGGTGGGCCAGGGGAAACTATAACAATAGACTGGGATAACTGCACAGGTTGTGGAATGTGTGTAAGCCAGTGTCCTGCACAAGTTTTTACATTGCGTCATGGTGGCTACAAAAAGTTTACTGATAACTTAACAACATATATAAACCCAAAAGGCAATATTACTATTGCATGTAGCATGAATCCTTTATATAATAAACGGGCTGCTTCTGTGGAGTGCGTAGGTATATTTAATATTGTAGATATTCTTTTACTTTATTTAAGGGGTGCTTCTCGTATAACTATAAAATACGGAGTATGTAGCCAGTGTGAATCAAAACATGGTGTAAATGTATTAAAAGAAGAACTAAAGCATTTAGAACAGTTAAAACTAATATTTGAAGATTTAAATAATATAGAAATCATAGAAGAATATGACAGTATAAAAATCATATTTCCTATTCAGCACCCAGTATTAGAAATAAAAGAAGAAGAAAAACCAAACCCAACAGTTGATAGACGTGGAATGTTTTCTTTTTTCACATCATCTTTAAAAGAAAGCCTTATAAAAAGTGCAGATATGGTTACAGTGGAAAGCAACCCAGAAAAAACAGTTATTGATTTTAGCCATGAAGTAACAAAAAGACGTAAATTATTTTTAGATATTATAATGGAGCTTGGTAAAATAACACAGCAGGAAGTAACAACAGGGCGAATATTTAATAATATAGCCATAGAAGAAAGCTGTATTTATTGTGGAATGTGTGCAAGGTTTTGTAATACAGGTGCATTAAAAATTAATGATGAACGAACAGAAATAACTTTTAACCCATCACAATGTATATCCTGTGGGTTATGTGAAAAATCATGTTACCATAATAAACTAGAGTATAGGCCTACACTTAATTTAAGAACATTTTTTAAAGATAATATATTGGTTTCAAGAAATAACGGATATTTAACTATTTCAGATATGACACGGATTAATGTATAAAAAAATATACCTGCTATAAAACAGGTATATTTTATTTATTATACTAACCTCTTTTTGCTTCAAGTAAAATAATATTTTTAAAGTAGATATAGTAGCTATCGTCTTTAGCTTTTTTGCTATCTTCTGTAATATGTAAATCAGAAATAT
>CALADT010000173.1 GCA_937890655.1 uncultured Mucispirillum sp.
ATATTTATACTGATAATAAAAGAATATATTACAAAATATTACCTGTTGAAAATATTGAACCTGATAAAGTTACAATTCTTTCAAATAATTACATAAAAGATGATAATGATTTATGTTATTTAGAAGAAGATAGATATGGATATTTAACAGCAAACTCATTTCGTCCACATATTAATAGTTTTGATATTTTGCCGGAAAATAATGCTTTTTCTTTTGATAGATATAAACTTTATTTTAAAGGGTTGGAAGTAAAAGGAATTAATTTAAACGGTATATCAATGATTGGAGATAACTATATACAGGATAATAATAATATTTACTGTGGTAATGTATTACTTGAAAATGTAAATATTGGTTTTTTTATGCTTTTAGGTGATGGTTATGCTACTGACGGTCAAAATACATTTTATCAATCATTAAAACTTGAAACACAAAATATGTTGCATATTCTAGGTCAAGGCTATGCCACAGATGGTATTACTTTTTGGGAATATGGTATTGTTTTAGAAAACCCTTATGAACATCAATATATTACAGTGTAAATTTTTTTATATGTTTTATTATATAAATAAAAAATTATGAAGTTATATTATTAAGCTAATATCTTTTTATGTATTAATAATATATATTTTTTTTATATATACTATTATCTTATTAAACTACTATAATTATTTATTAATAATATTATTATTTATTATATGATGGTGATATTATTATAAACTTATTCTTTATATAAAAAATTTGAGGTGATATGCGTTTATTTATAACTTCTTTTTGCTTTTTATTCCTTTATTACTCTATGCAAAAGTTGAAACTGTAACAAAAACGGTATTAGTACCTGCTAATCAATCAATAGAACAAGTAAAACTATATACAAGTGAAAAAATAATAAAATAAGCAGTAGAAGATGCTTGTATTAAAATCTATGAAAATAAAGAACTTAGAGATATTAATATTAGTTTAAATAAGTTAAAACATTTATCTATTGCCGTAGCAAAAAAGAAGTGAAACTTATATCACAAAAAATAATTAATGAAAAAATATACTATTATAAATATTTCTATATTAACTTTTATAATTATAAAGTATTATAATTATGTATAAACTAAAATATATTATTTTACTTTTTCAATAACTATGATATAGTAAACTAAAATTATATAAATGGAGAATAATATGAAAAAAATTTTATTAACTGCACTGATGGTATTTATTGTTTCATTTGCATACGCTTCTACAAAAGAACAAATTATGAGTGATTTAGAAGTTTATAGTAAAGAAATAGACCAAAAAGCTATGGAACACCTTATGAAAATAGAACAAGAAACAGCAGTTATAGATAATATTTTTGAAAAAAGAGCTAAAGGCGATGTGGATACAAGCATGAAAATTATTGAAAATCATGCTAATGCTGTTATTAAATTTTTAGAAAGTAATACTTCAAAACTAAAAACTCCAGAAGTGAAAAACTATCACCTACTCACTATTGAATATATTAAGTTAAGAACAGAATTTCTAACTGCAGCAGTTGAAAGTTATCATAAATACAATAAACAAATAACTGATGAA
>CALADT010000174.1 GCA_937890655.1 uncultured Mucispirillum sp.
CCACAACCTTTTGATCCGTAGTCAAACGCTCTATCCAGTTGAGCTATGGGCGCATATAAACTTGAGAATGTAGTTATATATAATTATTTATAATTTTGCAAGCATTTTTTTTTAAAATATTAAAATTTATTTTAAAGTATTGATATATAATGAATTAATTATGAAATAAAAATGTTTTTTAATTGATTTTGGCCTATTATTCTATTATTATGAAAAAAAACTTTTGCAAATATTTGTAAAATGGTTTATCTATTAGTTTATAGGAGTAATAAATGCAAGAAAAAGATATAGAAAAAAATAGGGAATATTTTAAAACATTCCTTGCCACTCAAAAATTACGTCTTACAACTCAAAGACAGATTATATTTGATGAATTTATGAAATATGATTCTCATATAGATATTGATAAACTCTATGCTATTACAAAAGAGATTGATTCAAATATTGGGCTAGCCACTATTTATAGAACCATAAAACTATTAATGGAAGCTGGTGTTATTAGAGAAGTTCATTTAGGTGATGGAAGAAGTTACTATGAAACAGTTATGGGTAAAATCCACCATGACCACCTAATATGCGTTGTTTGTGGTAAAAACATAGAATTTAACGACCAAGAACTTGAAGATTTGCAGGAACAAATTGCTGCTAAATATAAATTTAAACTAACTAACCACTACATGAACCTTTTTGGTGTTTGTGAAAAATGCCGTTCATTAGGTATGGGTTAATTATTTTAAGGAGAAAATTATATGAAAAAAATTATATTAATAACATCATTAATTATTTTTGGTGTTTGCTCTTTTGCTTTTGCTCAAAGCAACCCTAAAGTTGTAATTGATACATCTATGGGGAAAATAGAAGCAGAATTATACCCAGATAAAGCACCTATTACCGTTGAAAACTTTTTATCATACGTTAATGAAAAATATTATGACGGTTTAGTATTCCACAGAGTTATACCTAACTTTATGATTCAAGGTGGTGGAATGGATAGCCAGTTAAAAGAAAAAGCTACTAAAAAACCTATTAAAATTGAAAGTGATAACGGCTTAAAAAATGAAAAAGGCACACTTGCAATGGCTAGAACACAAGTGCCTGATTCTGCTACTTCTCAGTTTTTTATAAATCTTGTGGATAACCCATTTTTAAACTATAAAGCACCAACAGTGGCAGGTTATGGTTATGCCGTTTTTGGTAAAGTTACAAATGGTATGGATATTGTAGAAAAAATAGGAAAAGTGCAAACAGGCACTAAAGGTTATCATGATGATGTGCCTACAACACCTGTTATTATTAAAAGTATAAGGGTAATAAAATAATGGAAGAAAATAAAAAAACAACTAGTAAAAAGACAACTGCAAAAAAAAACACTGCTAAAAAGTCTACTATAAAAAAAGCAACTACTACTAAAAAAGCGACTACTAAAAAGGTAACAACTAAAAAAACTACGAAAAAAGTAGCTGGTGTTAATGTTTTAATGAAAACAAATATTGGGGATATAAAAATTGAGCTTTACCCAAGTAAAGCCCCTGTTACTGTTGAAAACTTTCTTGCTTATGTTAAAGAAAATTTCTATGACGGCCTTGTTTTCCATAGGGTAATTGAAAACTTTATGATTCAAGGTGGTGGTTTTGATGAAGGTCTAAACCAAAAACAAACTAAAGCACCTATTATTATAGAAAGTGATAACGGTTTAAAAAATGACAGGGGAACAATAGCAATGGCTAGGACAAATGTTCCAAACTCTGCCACTTCTCAGTTTTTTATAAACCATGCAAATAACGACTTTTTAAACTTTCGTTCAAAAGATGAAGCAGGATACGGATACGCTGTATTTGGTAAAGTTATAGACGGTATGGATGTTGTGGATAAAATAGCCACAGTGCCTACTACATCTATAGGATATATGCAGGATGTTCCTAAATATTTAATACAAATAGAAACAATAAAAATCATATAAGGTAGTTTTGTTATGCTTCATGATGATGAAAATAATCAACAGAAACAAAAATCAACGTTAAAACCACTACCTGATGGTTCTTATGAAATATATAAAAGCGAATCCAAATCATTTTATTATGTGCTTGCAGCTTTTATATTTTCACTTGCCTCTATTTACCTATTAAAAGGTGGGTTTAGAATTGTAGGTAATATATTTTTATTTGGGTTTATAGGTGCAGCAGCTGTTGCGTTAAAATTAGTATTATTTAAGAAAACTGTGCTTGTGGTAAACCATAAATTTATTATGGTAACACCACTTGTAGGCCCTGCAGAACAAATTCTTTGGGATGATATTGTATCTTTTAAAGAAGTTAGGGATAAACGCAACCATTATATTGCTGTTATGGTAAATGACCCAGAACATATACTAGAGTTGCAAACAAATACATTAACATATAAACTTATGCACCATAATATAAAACTTTATGGCACCCCTTTTCTTATTCATACAAACACTTTAAATGCACATAGAAAAGAGATTATTAAATTACTTGAAGATTTCCATGCAGAATTTTTGGAACAAGGGGTAATTTAATAGTGAATGATATTATTATAAAAGTATCATTATTTAAAATTGTATTTACATTTCTAATGTTTTTATTAAGTTTTACTGCCCTTTTTATCACCCTTATACAGGGCAGTATCTCTTTTTTTATGGCTTTTGCTACATTTATTACTTTTTTAGGGCTTATATATTTTGCTATTATCATTATAAAAGGAAGAAATGCAAATATTATATTTAATAAAGACGGCCTTATGGTATATAGCTTATTAACAGGCAAAATAAACTATTTTATTCCCATAAATCATATATATGGTATTTATTTTAAAGATAAATTACCCTCAGCATTTAATATTGTATTATTACCAAATATTTATAGTGATAGAGAATATAAAAAACAATTAAAAGAAGTAATTTTGCCAGAATATATAAAAAATAGCCCACAAAATATACCAACAGTTGTATTAGGGCAAATACATATATCGCTTTATTTTTATGCTATTTCTTTAAAGAAAATAAAACCATTGCTTGATTCTTATATAAACAATAAAGATTAATATTTTTTATGATATTTTTTATGTTTACTATTTTTCCCCATTATAATTTCTTTATATTCTTCTTTTTTATGCTGTTTTTTTTCCACATATATACTATTACCTTCTTCATCTAAGCCGGTATAATAAGCACAAGTTGCCCATGTGGACGGTGTTGGAGTAAATATTTGAACTTGTTCAGGAGAAAAGTCAAGATATTGTTCAATAAATTTATGGGTAGATTCTGCTTCTTTCCTACTTTCTGCAGGGTGACAAGCTATAAAGTAACATGATATAAACTGATTTTTATTAAACTTTCTACTATATTCTTTATACATATTACAAAAGGATAAAAAGCTATTATTATCAGGCTTTTTCATGGCTTTTAAAACTTTACTATTAGCACTTTCCGGTGCCATTTTAAGCTGACCAGAAACATGTTTTTCTGCTATTTTTGATATATAGTTTTTACCATTTTTTTTATCATTCACTGCTAAATCTGCCCTTATACCAGAAGTTGCAAATAATTTTTTTATACCTTTTACCTGCCCTGCTGTATTAAGCATATTTAGTAACGGTTCATGGTCAATATTCATACCACCACATACATTAGGATATAAACAATGTTTATGAGTGCATGCCCCTAATTTTTCCATTTTTTTACACTTCATCATATACATATTACCAGTAGGGCCGCCTATATCTGTAATTGTGCCATTAAACCATTTTTGTGATGATATATGTTTTAACTCTTTTTCAATAGATAATATACTTCTTGATATAACCCGCCTACCCTGATGAACAGCAATAGCACAAAAAGAACAGCCCCCAAAACACCCTCTATGGCTTATAACGGAAGTTTTTATGGTTTCTAATGCTTTTACTTTTCCATTAATTTTAGGATGAACTGCCCTTTCATACTCAATGTCGCTTATTTCATCCAAAATATTATCATCATAATAAGCAGGGATATTATGTATTAAATACCTATCCCCTGTTTTTTGGCATAATTTTTTTGCAGACTGTGATTCACTATTATTAGAAAATATTTTAAACATTTTATGAAATTGTAATTTATCATTAATAACTTCTTCATAGGATGGTAGAATTATTGCATCTTTTATTTCTTCTTTAGAAATATAACAAAGCCCTTTTATATTTGTAACATTATCATTATTTACTAATGCTTTTGCAAGCTCTAATACAGGCAACTCGCCCATACCATATATGAGATAATCAGCCTTTGCGTCAAAAAGAATACTTCTTCTAACTTTATCTGTTTTAAAATCATAATGGGCAATACGCCTAAGGCTTGCTTCAATACCACCTAAAACAATAGGTTTTGTATTTTTATAATATCTTCTAATAAGCCCTGTATATACAATGGAAGCTCTATCAGGCCTTTTATTATTTATACCATTAGGGGTAAAATCACATGATTTTCTAGGCTTTCCTAAGGCTGTATAATTTGCCACTAAAGAATCCACACAACCGGCACTTATACCCCAAAAAAGTTTAGGTTCACCAAATAAGGTTATATCTTTTTCACTATTAATATCAGGCTGACTTATAACAGCAACACGAAACCCATGCTTTACTAAATACTTACCTA
>CALADT010000175.1 GCA_937890655.1 uncultured Mucispirillum sp.
TGGAAACATGTGGTAGCGATATCCATATTACTGCAAAAATAAATGATTATACAAAAAGTGTTATAGAGTTTACAAAAAATTATATAGCTTAAAAGTGATTATATATGTTTACTGGTATTATTGAAGAATTAGGTAATATTATTTCCATTAAAAAAGGGGATAAGGCCATAAAGTTAAAAATAGGTTGTAAAAAAATTGTTCCCTCATTAATATTAGGGGATTCTGTTGCTGTAAACGGCGTTTGCTTAACTGCTGTAAATATTGGTAGTGATTTTTTTGAAGCAGATGTTAGTTATGAAACCCTTGAAAAATCATCTCTTAGTAAAATAAGTCAGGGAAGTGTTGTAAATTTAGAGCAGGCACTCACTCTTTCTAAAAGTCTTGGAGGCCATATTGTTCAAGGCCATGTGGATAGTATTGGTAAAATATTAAATATTAATAAATATGGAGATTCTTATAAACTTCAAATAGAATATTCTTCTGAAATTAATAAATATATTGTAGATAAATGTTCAATAGCAGTAGACGGCATAAGCCTGACTGTAACAAATGTAAAAAATAATAGTTTTCAAGTGGCAGTTATTCCCCATACTTTTGAAAATACTAACTTACGTTTTAAAAAAAGTGGGGATATTGTAAATCTTGAATCAGATATTATAGCAAGATATGTGGAAAAAATGGTATTATCTAGTGAGAAAGATGATAAATTAAAATCCTTAATACTAAGTTTTAAAGGTAGATAAATTTATGAATAAAAGTGTTTTTGCAACTGTGGAAGAAGCAGTAGAGATAATAAAATCAGGCAAAATGATAATTTTAACAGATAACGAAAATAGAGAAAACGAAGGGGACTTAGTTTGTGCTGCTGAATTTATAACACCTGAAAAGGTAAACTTTATGGCAACATACGGTAGAGGGCTTATTTGCGTATCACTTACTGAAAAACGATGTGATGAGCTAATGCTTGAACCTATGTCACAAAATAATTCTTGTAGGTTTGGCACAGGGTTTACTGTTTCTGTGGAAGCCCGTCATGGGGTAACAACAGGCATTTCTGCTTTTGATAGGGCAAAAACAATATCTGTCCTTGCAGACCCATTATCAAAAAGT
>CALADT010000176.1 GCA_937890655.1 uncultured Mucispirillum sp.
CAACTCATATAACTCGGGAACAATGGAGATTCCTGCTAGCATTAACATAACTGCATCATATAATGGAGAATCAAAATCTTTTGATTTACCACAAAGCTACCTTGATGCAAATATAGGCCAAATATTAAAGTTAGGTGGGCTTGATTTTCAATTTGTATGGGGCCCTGCTTCTATACCTGTTCCTTTTGAAATTTACTTAAAAGATTTTGAACTTACTAGATACCCTGGTTCAAAAAGCCCATCATCATATAAATCATATATTACTGTAAAAGATTATACAGATAATTCTACATTTGATTATGAAATATTTATGAATAATGTATTAGATTATAAAGGTTACAGATTTTTCCAATCATCTTATGACCATGATGAAAAAGGAACAATTTTAAGTATTAATAAAGACCCAGGAAAAATACCTACATATATAGGCTACTTCTTATTAACTGTTGGGTTCTTATTATCTTTCTTTGGTAAAAATAGCAGAGTATGGCAATTAGGGCAATATTTAAAACAACAAAAACTCTATGTTTTTCTTATTGCTTTTTCTTCATTTTTTCTATTAGGTTCTTCTTTATCATATGCTCAAGAACAATCTATGGAAAATAATAAAACAGCTATTGAAACTCAAGATGAACATACTTCCCATAGTGATGTTACAGAAACACATATTCATGATTCTCATGCAACAATGAAAATGAAACCAACACAAGAAGAAATTGATACTCTTGTGAAAAACATATCAAAAAATATGGGGCCTCATTCTAAAAAAGTTGCAAAAATATTAATTCAGGATATGCAGGGTAGAATAAAACCATTAGATACACTTGCTATGGATATGATGCATAAATTAATAAGAAAAGATAGTTTTCAAGGTATGAACCATGTGGAATTTTTCTTAGGTATGATGATGTATTATGATTATTTCCAAGAAATAAAAATGTTTTCTGTTCGTGATAATGAGCTGAAAAAAATACTTGGTGTTCCTGAAACAGAAAAATATGTGGCTTTTTCTGATGTATTTGATAAAAAAGGTCAATATAAACTACAAATGCAAATAGAAAGAGCATCAGAAAAAAATCCTGCGTATAGGACTAAATTTGATAAAGACTTAATTAAATTTAATGAAAAAATCAGTATTGCATATGCAATGTATACTGCTCAAATGTTTTTAATATTTCCTGATATTACTGGTAATACAACAGGGTTATTATCTCCTGGTATTGCTATGGCAACATTTGATAAAGAAAATACACTTAAATTACAAGATATGTTACAGTCATACTTTAAAGGTGTAGATGAAGGTATTAAAAACAATAACTGGCAAGATGCTGATAAATATTTAGCTGAAATTAGTGATTTTCAACATAAATACGGTGCAAAATTAATGCCTGCATCAAGCAAAATTACAGTAGAAGTTTTAATGAACAAATATAACCCATTTAAAAATCTAACTTATGTTTATGTATTACTAGGCATAATTATGTTTATTTTTGTAATGGCTGCAATCATTAAAAATAAACCAGTTAATGAAAAACTTGGAAAAATATTTGTTATAATAACTACTATTGCTGCTGTATTACACACATTAGCATTAATAAGCAGGTGGTATATTGCAGGGCATGCTCCATGGAGTAACGCATACGAATCAATGATATATATTGCATGGGCAGGTGCTTTAGCAGGTGTATTATTCTTTAGAAAATCATTACTTGCAATCTCTGCTACAAACTTCGTTTCAGGTATAACATTATTTGTAGCTAATTTAGGGTTTATGGACCCACAAATTGGCACACTTGTTCCTGTATTAAAATCATACTGGTTAAATATACACGTATCAGTTATTACAGCAAGTTATGGCTTTTTTGGTTTAAGCTTTGTTTTAGGTGTTATATCTATGATATTATTTAGTATTCGTAACCCGTCAAAACCACATATTGACCAAAGTATAATAAATGTTCACTGTATTAATGAAGTTAGTATGTTATTAGGTTTAGGTATGCTGACAGTTGGAACATTTTTAGGTGGCGTATGGGCTAACGAAAGCTGGGGTAGATATTGGGGCTGGGACCCAAAAGAAACTTGGTCTTTAATTACAATAATTGTTTATACTATTATACTTCATACAAGGTTGATTAATAAATTAAATAAACCTTATATATTAGCAGTATTAAGCACATTAGGTTTTTATACAGTGCTTATGACATATTTTGGTGTAAACTTCTATTTAGCAGGTATGCACTCTTATGCTTCAGGCGAACCAGTGCCTATACCAACATTCTTATATGTAATGGTTGCTATACACTTAATTTTAATAGGCTTCTCTTTCTTAAAAAGAGATGTTAAAATGCCGTCATTACTTACAAGAAAACAAAATAAAGAAGAAGAATAGTTAATAAAATAAAACCCACTTTCTTTTAAAGAGAGTGGGTTTTTTAATAAGTATAAATAAAGCTAGTAAATACATAAAATATTATATAATTAAAATATATATAAAATCTAGTTTAGAAATATAATGATTATATTAAATTAATTATAATTTAAGAATTATTATATAAAATTAATGTATAATTTTAAAATTAAAATAGATTACTTATGCACTTCATACATAATAGTTTCAATAGGTAAATTTAACTTATCTGCAAGTTTTTTAGCATCTTCATACTCAATATATTCTTTAAATATATCTTTATAAATTATTTGTTTTACTTTTACTTTTTCGCCCATAATTTCTTTTTCTATAAATTTTCGTTCTGCTATTACTCTATTTACATTTTCTACACGCATACCTATGGTAGAAGAATATTTAAATATATTATCTATAATATTTTCTTTATTAGCTTTATCACATATTACATTTAATATATACATAGGCCTATTTTTTTTGCTAAATGCTGGTATAAATACTACATCTAATGCTTTATGATCCATTAGTTTTTCATATAAATAGCCTAACTGTTCCCCTGTCATATTATCTATATTTGTGGTAATATTTACAACTTCGTTATTATAATCATTCTCAAAAATAATAGCACGCATAAAGTTTGCCATACCTTTAAACTCTTTACTGCCTGTGGAAAAGCTATCCTTTACTACTATTCCTTGAAAAGAGTTAGTAAACTCACTAACATAAGTTTTTAAAACAGCAGCACCGGTTGGTGTTACCATTTCACCTTCCACATCTACCCGTTTTATAGGTATATTTTCTAATATTTTTATAACAGCAGGAGCTGGTAAAGGCATAACTCCATGTGCTGTATTTATATAACCACTACCACTTGTTACAATATTTGATTCTACTTTTCCTATTTCTAATTTATTTAAACAATAGCTTATACCAAATAAATCAATAATAGTATCCACAGCACCTATTTCATGGAAATGCACTTCATCTATACTTATGCCATGCACTATACTTTCTGCTTCTGCAATTATTTGAAATGATTTTACAGCCTTTTCTTTTACTTTATTTTCACAATCTGCCTTGTTTATTATTTCAATAATATTATTTAAATAACGGTAAGGTTCGCCTTTTATATCTGTATCAATTATAAGCCTGTTACATAAAATTGAGTTTCTATATACTTTTTCTAAACTTAAATTAATCTTTTTAGAAAGCATACTTGATAATATTTCTGAAAGTTCATTACAATCCACCCCTAAAGAAAGAAGTGAAGTTAATGCAATATCTCCTGATATTCCTGAAGTCATATCAAAATAAAGAGAACGCACTATTTCACCATTTTTTTAGCAGCAGGGCAGTATTTTATAATTTTACATTCTGCACATTTTGGTTTTTTTGCTTCACAAAAATATCTACCAAATAACACAAGCTGGTGGGAAAGCTCTGTCCAACGTTCTTTAGGAAATAGCTTCATTAAGTCTTGTTCTATTTTTTCTGGGTCTGTATTTTTGGTTAGGCCGTATCTATTTGTAATTCTTTTTACATGGGTATCCACCACCATTCCTGGTACATGGAAAGCATTCCCTAAAACTACATTGGCTGTTTTTCTACCAACTCCAGGAAGTTTTACTAAATTTTCCATATTATCAGGCACTTCCCCATTATGTTCTATTACTAAAGTATAGGCCATACTTTTAATATTTTTTGCTTTATTTTTATAAAACCCTGTAGAGTGAATAAGCTCCTCAATACGTTCAATAGGTGTTTCACTCATGGTTTTTGCATCAGGGCATTCTGCAAATAAAGCAGGTGTAACTTTATTCACCTGCTTATCTGTGCATTGAGCTGAAAGTATAGTAGCTACTAACAACTGAAATGGGTTATTATAAAGCAATTCACAACGTGCTTCTGGAAAAAGCTCCTTTAAATAAGCTAAAAAAGGAGCTAAATCTTTTTTTCCACCCATTCTTATAACCCGTATTCTTTCCAACGTTTTGTTACAAGCTCTTTAATATCTTCACTCATAACTATATCATCAGGCCATTCTCTATGGTGGCCTTCACCTTCTAGTTTTTTAGTGGCATCAATACCTATTTTATTACCCCAATATGAATATGGAGAAGAATGGTCTAATGTATCAACCGGCCCTTTTACTATACATGTATCTCTTTCCCAGTCCACATTATTACCCATACGCCATAGGACTTCGTTTGTGTTTTTTACATCCACATCTTTATCCACAACAACTATCATTTTTGTAAACATCATTTGCCCTGTGCCCCACACATAGTGCATAATTTTATGTGCCTGCATAGGGTATTTTTTATCAATAGATAAAAACATAATATTATGGAATACACCCTCAAGTGGCATATACATATCCACAATTTCAGGAACTTGTTTTTTAAGAATAGGTAAAAATATTCTGCCTGTTGCTACACCCATATAACAGTCTTCCATAGGTGGTTTACCAACTATTGTAGTAGGATAAATTGCATCTTTTCTATGAGTAATACAAGTTATATGAAATACAGGGAAATCATCAGCTAAAGAGTAATAGCCTGTATGGTCCCCAAAAGGGCCTTCCCTACGCATTTCATCAATTAATACATAACCTTCTAAAACCATTTCACTATTTGCAGGAACTTCTAAATCCACAGTTTCACATTTTACCATTTCCACTGCTTCTTTTCTTATAAAACCAGCAAAAAGCATTTCATCTATACCGTCAGGAACAGGTGCTGTTGCAGAAAATGTTACAACAGGGTCAGCACCTAAAGCCACAGCTACTTCTAATTTTTCAAGCCCCATACGTTTTGCTTTTCTAAAATGGTCTGCTCCGCCGTGGTGTATATGCCAGTGCATACCTGTTGTTTTACCGTCATAAACCTGCATTCTATACATACCACAGTTTCTTGTGCCTGTTTCTGGGTCTTTAGTAAATACACAAGGCATAGTAATAAACCTACCTGCATCCTGTGGCCAGCATTTTATAACAGGGAATTTTAATATATCTACATCGTCCCCTTTTATAATAACTTCTTTACAAGGGCCTTTTTTAACTGTTTTTGGAAGAATATTACTTAATTCCATTAACATTGGTAGGCTTTTTAGTTTATCCATAAAATTTTGTGGTGTATTTTTATCAACTAAGTTAATAATACGGTTGCCTAAATCATCTAAATCATCTACACCTAAAGCCATACACATTCTTTTAATAGAGCCAAATAAATTTATAGCTATATTATGGTCTGAACCTTTTACATTTTCAAATATTAATGCTTCGCCATATTTTTTTGATATTCTATCAGTTATTTCTGCAACTTCCAAAATAGGGTCTACTTCCACAGACACCCTTTTTAATTCTCCAGCTTTTTCTAAAGCCTTAATAAATTCTCGTAAATCGTTATAAGCCATATCTCACCATACATTTATTTTAGTTATTTAGAATAAATAATTTTAAAAAATTATACAAGTATTTTATATGGTTTCCATTAAATTAATACATAAAAATATTTTTGTAACTTTTTTATAAATATTTTGTCTTTATATTTAACAAGTTTGTTTGTGCAAAAAAAAATTTAGGAGTTTATTATGGTTTCTAGTAAAAAATGGATAATTATTACTTTTTTATTAAGTATTATTATTTTTTATTTCACACCATCTTTTAATGCAACATTCACTAATATGACTTTTTGGACATTTAGAGATGGTATGCTTTATTTTACAGGGGTAGTAGCTGTTTTATTAATGATTTTAGCAATGGTGCTTTCCATTCGTTTAAATATTATTGAGAAAAAAACAAACGGGCTAGATAAAAGTTATTTTTTACATAAATGGGTGGGTATAAGTGCTTTTATTATGATGGTTATCCATTGGGCTTTTAAAGAATGTAAAGGTATTATTTTAGATTTTAATTTATTAGAAAAGCCTGAAAAAAAATCTTCACCATCAACTTTAACAGATTTTCAAGTGGATTTATTTCATTTAGGCAACGATATTGTAGAATATGTTTTTTATATTATGGTGGTTATTCTTATAATAGCTTTAATTATTAAAATACCATACCATATATTTAAATATTCCCATAAAGTTATACCATTTTTATTTTTACTTATTGCTTTTCATAGCTACACTATCCAAATACGCGGCCACTGGTTTAATTCTTTTGGCAGCATATTATTAAATATTATACTTACTTTTGGGGTAATAATATCTTTATATATTCTTTTCCAACGTAACGGCAAAAAACATCAATATGAAGGTATAATAACTGAAACTAAATTTATGGAAAATATCCGTTCATTATATGTAACAATAAAACTTAATAGTGATAATTTTTCATATAAAGCAGGGCAATATGTGTTTTTAAAATTTCAGCATTCAAGAGAATTTCACCCATTTTCCATATGCTCTTATAATAAAAACTTAAACGAAATATCGTTTTTAATAAAAGAGTTGGGCGATTATACTAATATTTTAAAACATAAAATACAAGAAAACCAAAAAGTAATAGTAGAAGGCCCTTATGGTAACTTTGATTTTAATGATAATAAAGAAAACCAAATATGGGTTTCAGCAGGTGCTGGTATTACTCCTTTTATGGCTATGGTTGATTATTTAGTGGATAATAAAACAAATAAACATATAGACTTTTATTTCTCTAATAAAGGGGAATGTAATATAAAAAATATATTAGAAGAAAAATGTAAAACTGCTAATATTAATTTCCATTTTATAAATACATTAGTAGATAAAAGATTAAATATAGAAGATATAGTAAAAAATATAGATAAAAATAACACAAGCATATGGTTTTGTGGGCCTAAACCTTTTTGTAATAATATTATTTCATTACTAAAAAAATATTCATACCCTATAAAAAACCTGCATTTTGACTATTTTAATATGCGATAGATATATAAAAAACGTCTGATTATTCAGACGTTTTTAATTATTTTACAACCCATCTACAAATTCAAATAATTTTTTATAAGAAGGCATATTTATTACTTATTCATAACTTTGTGGTATTATTTTCTTTAGATTTTCTTTGTTTAGTTTTACCATTTTAGACTTAATGCACATTCTTTTGTTACCATTATGCTTTTCTAAATCTGCCGGCTGGTTTTCTTTTACTTTTAATGTGCAATCTAGATTTACTGCTATATTATGATTTTTTATAAGGTTAAAGATTAGCTCCCATATATCTGCATACTTACTACCATAGTTTTTATTATCTTTTATATCTATAATATATTGTTAATGGTCAAGCACTTCATTAATATTATTATTTTGCATATAACCTTGAACTAAACTTGCTACTTGCATATTAAACTTATCACATCATATGAAAGATTATACTCTTTATTTCTATCTTTTAACATATTACAATGGTCTTCTGTAATATACAGCTTATCAAGTTTATTAATTAAATGTTTACAGTTTATAATATCAAAAATTACGACAGTTTCCATAGTCATTAAGTATGTTGTCATAATTATATATCCCTTATTTTATTTAACACATATAATTATATTATTAGTAAAATGTAAGTATTTTTTACATAATCTTTTATAAATTATACTTAATTTATTTTAGTGGTAAATAAAAAATCCTATACAGGTTTTACTGTATAGGATTTGTATTTTATACTCTAAATTGTTCTATTAAACCTTTTAACCGTTCTGTTCTTTGTTGCATATGGCTTACAGTTTTATTTACTTCATTAACTGCAGCATTACTTTCTTCAATACCTGCTGCTACAACTTGTGCGTTATCTACTACACTTTGGATAGTAATATACTGCTCTGATACTGATTGTGATACAGGTTGCATATCGTTATAAAGGCTTGTAACGTTATCTACTGCTCGTTTTATTTCCCCTGTAACATTTTGTATGTTTTTAGAGCCTTCTTGCACACTACCTACTGATTTTTCCATGGCAGAAGTAGCACTTTCAGAATCTCTTAATAAATCATTAATTATGTTTTCTACTTCTCCAATAGCATGCTGTGTTCTTTCTGCAAGTTTCCTTACTTCATCAGCAACAACAGCAAAACCACGCCCTGCTTCCCCTGCTCTTGCTGCTTCAATGGCAGCATTTAGTGCTAAAAGGTTTGTTTGGTTTGCTATATCATTAATAACGTTTAATATGTTACCTATTTGAGATGAGCTTTCATTTAAATGACGTATAGTTTCTGCAAGAGATACTGTATCTTTTTCAATATCTCCCATATCTTTACTTACTTCATCTAAATTTTCTGCTTCTTTTCTTGTGTTGCTGGCTGTTTCTTCTAAAAATTCCATATTGCTTTCTAATGAGTTACTTGTGGTTTTAGATATATCACTTACCTGCCCCATACCTTCAACCATAGTTGAAACCTGCTGTGATTGAGAATCAAATGTAGTGGAAAGCTCCTCCATAGTGGCTGCAAGCTGGTTATTGCTTGATGCTACTTCCTCTATGGAATTTCTTACTTCTTTAATAATATTTTCCATTGATGATATAAAAGAGTTTACAGCTATTGCTATTTTCCCTAATTCATCATTTGTGTTTGCTTCTATTCTAACTGTTAAATCATTACTTTCTGCTGCATCTGTAAGATGTTTTTGAAAAACAGTTAAAGTATTTAAAGAACGTTTTAAAACAATTAATATAATTATACCAAAAATAATATTTTGGATAGCTAATTTATTAATTTCTCCTAATACAAGTTTTTCACTTATAGCATATAATATATATAAATCATAATTAGGTAGTTTATAAACTACACCTAACCTTTCATTACCATTTCTGCTAATATATTTTACTACTTCACCCTCTTTTATACTACCAGAAATAATCCCTTTTATATAATCACCTAACTCTTTTGAAAAAATATCATCTGCTTCTTTTAAAGCAATATCCGGTTCTAAAGAGCCTATTATTTTTGTAGTATTTTCCATTAAGTTTACCATCAACTTTTTTATTAGTCATACTTGTAAATAAATCAGTAAAATTTAAAAATAAATCAAAGGATACAAGCCCATTAACACCGTCCCCTGTTTTTATAGGGTATGTTATTGTAATGCAAGGATACTCTGGGTTTGATTCATCAATATAACCATTAGATATATAAACACCATTTACTTTTCTACCTTCTATATACCACTGTCTTTTTCTATGGTCATAATTCCTAGCTAATTTAGTATTACTTGTTACATACCTTGCGCCGTTATCAAATGATAAATAAATACTAGATACTTTTAAAGCTTTCCTAGCATCATCAAGTGTTGGTGCATATATTTCCCCTACTTCATCAGTATTTTCTGCATGAATTGTTTCTGCATACATACTTATTGTTGTAGTAAACTTTTCAAAATCCTTTGATAATATTGTGGCAACATTACTTGTAACCCTGTTTTGAAAATTATTGTAAAGATTAAAGTAATTTTTATTCATTGTAAAATAATTAATTAAAATTAAGACAACTACTGTTTCAATAAGAACTACAGTTGATACTATCATTAATTTAGCCCTAAGAGATAAATTAAACTTTTTCATTGACACTACCTCATACTTTTACTTAATTAGTCTTATTATACCTTTTTAATAGCTTTTGTCAATAATGAAAAGGCAAGATTTTTTTATTTTGAAATTATGTTTTATATAATTTTATTTAGAAAAATAGAGTATTTATTGCTTTAAATAAAATTTATATTATTTTTGTGTTTTTTTAATATATAAATATGTTTGATTTATGTCAGCGAAATTGATTTAATACTTAGAATAATAGAAAAGGAAATAGTTTTAAATTATTCCCTTTACAATTTTATTCACCTGTAACTATAACTTTTATTTCAGTATATATACCAAAAATACTCTTATTTTTATAATCAACAGTTGATACTTTACTTATATTACCGCCTTGTGCAGCAGCTTCCACAGAACAGTTCCCAACTGCTATTAGCCCTAAAATTGACATACATTTTGCTTCTCTAGTTTTAGAACCTTATTGTATTTTATAATTAAAGACTATACTTTATTATAATAATACGCCTTATAATGTCAAGTTAGAAAATTATAAGAATTTGGAAGTTTTTATTCTTTATAAATAAGTAATGCTTTTTACTACAAAGAAAAAAGGGAACAGTTATTAACTATTCCCTTTATAATTTATTCACCTGTAACTATAACTTTTACTTCAGTATATAAACCTAAAATACTCATATTTTTATAATCAACAGTTGATACTTTATTTATCTTGCCTTCTTTTGCAGCAGCTTCCACAGAACAGTCCCCAACTGCTACTAACCCTAAAATTGACATACATTTTGCTTCTCCAGTTTTAGAACCTTTTGGGTTATTAGTAGCTGTTATTGGTTCTTTTACATTAGTGAATAAAGTACCTAAAACAGGTGTATTTCCAACAGCACCACAGCCAGATAACATTAATAATGATGAAATACTTAATACAATTAAAACCTTACGCATTTTTGCCTCCTAAATATTTAATGTTTTTAAACTAGATTTAAAAACAATATTTATTTAGCACAAATCCCCCCCCCTATGTCAATATGTTTTTATTATTAATAAAAAAAGGGAACAGTTATTAACTATTCCCTTTATATTTTACCATATGTTATATATACCATGAATATTTGGGTCATTGGTTTCTAAATTAATAGTAGATGTGTTATTATTCCATTTAGTTAAAATAAAGGAGTAATTATTTAATGTTTTATTATAACCTTTAGTTGCTATAAATTCTTCATTATTTTTATTATAAGAATAACTTGTATCTATTATATCTGCTAAATTAAAACCACTTTTATTATATTCTGCACTTCCTTTAGCATAATTAAACCCTTGAATATTATAACGTTTATCTTTAGTTAAGTTTCTGCCTGTAACAGATATCATTTTTACAAAATCAGTATATAGTAAATCAAAATCCATATTTACTGCTTCTTCCACTGCTTTTTTACCTGTTTCTTTTGAGATATATATTTTTTTTATATAACTATCCCCAAAACGTTCTTGTAAATACCTTGTAAATAAAAGCTGTAATCCATAATCAAGAGATGTATCTTCTGTTACAAGTGATGAACCCT
>CALADT010000177.1 GCA_937890655.1 uncultured Mucispirillum sp.
ACTACCTACACTACCTATAATATCTATTATCCCTACCATAAATATAATGGATAATAAACAATAATATATAAATCTTACAAGTTAATATTATGCAAATTGTAATATATTAAATATTATTTTAAATTATTTATATGTATTTAGGTTATATAGTTGGGTATGAGTAGTTAAGTGATAAAAATAGGTAGTAAAGTAAATAAGGCAAATAAATGATTTAAAAAGACTATAATATTTTTTGAGATTCTTCGCTACTGGCTCAGAATTGACATTGCTATGATGTGACAAATTGTTGCAAGAATTATTATATAGTTAGAAAAGAATACATTTTATAAAGTATTTTATAAATTTTTACTTTTTTATTACTCTTCAATAGTAAAGGTATTAACTTAATATTTGCATTCATTATTTAAAATATTAAAGTAAAAAATAACATATTATTTATATAATAACCATTAATATTTAAAAAAACGTATAAAAGACTTGAAAAAATTTCCACTAGAATATATAAATATAGGATAATTAAAAATATTTATAATTGGTAAAATATAAAAGAGGTTGCTTTATGCCTGCATATTTATTAAGATTACATACATTAAACTTACCATTTTCTTCCATAGAAACAGGAGGCACACCACGTCGCCTTTTTATTAATATAGAAGGATTACCACTTTCTCAAGAAGATAAAACTGAAATAATTATGGGGCCACCAGCTTCTATTGCCTTTAATGAGGACGGTTCATTAACTGAAGCTGCTAAAAAATTCGCTTTATCAAAAGGTATTGCTGAAGAAACCTTAAAAAAAGTTACTACCCAAAAAGGTGATTATTTACAAGGGGAGAAAAAAACAGGTGGGGAAAATACAGCTGATTTATTAAGTAAAGTAGCACCTGAAATTATAAAAAGCATACCATTTCCTAAAAGTATGAAATGGGGGAATAATGATTTTAAATTTGTTCGCCCTATCCATTGGTTTTTATCTATTTTTGAAGGTAATGTTATAGAGTTTGAAGCAGACGGTATTAAAGCAGGTAACAAAACATACGGCCATAGGTTTTTATCTCCGGATTCTATTGAAGTGGTAAATGTTAATGATTATAAAGATAACCTTATAAAAGCATATGTATATGTGGATATTGCTCAAAGAAAAGAGATTATTAAAACACAAATAGATGAAATACAATCCAATAAAAATATTGTTATTGATGTGGAAGAAAACCTATTAAACACAGTATCTAATTTAGTGGAATACCCTTATGCTGTTTTAGGTAGTTTTGATGAATCCTTTTTAACTCTTCCTGAAGAAGTATTAATAACATCTATGAAAATACATCAAAAATATTTCCCTGTAAGAAATAAAGACGGGAAGTTATTAAATAAATTTGTAGGTATTGCAAATATAGTTTCTCCAAATGGTGATAGCTTAATTCGTCAAGGTTATGAACGAGTATTAAAAGCAAGGTTAAACGATGGTTTATTCTTTTATAATAATGATAAAAAAGTAAAACTTGAGGACCGTGCAGAACAGCTAAAATCAGTAGTGTATCAAGAAAAACTTGGCACAAGCTATGAAAAAATGGAACGTTTTAAAGAAGTTGCCTTATATCTTGCTGATATTTTAGTACCAGATAAAAAATCATCTGTTGAAAAAACTGCATACTTATGTAAAGCAGACCTATTAAGTGAAATGGTTTATGAATTTCCAGAGTTACAAGGTGTTATGGGTAGGTATTATGCTATACATGAAGGCCTTGATAATGACATTGCTCAAGGGATTATGGAACATTATTTACCAAAGTTTGCAGGGGATATATTACCTGAAACAGAAGAAGGAAGGCTTGTATCTATTGCCGATAAAATAGACACTATAACAGGTGTTTTTGCAGCAGGTATGAAACCTAGTGGTAATTTAGACCCATACGGACTTAGAAGAAGTGCCATAGGTATATTATCCATAATAGAATCAGCAGAATATAGAATAGAATTAAAAGATATAATATCTTTATTACTTGACAGGCTTGCTGTTAGGCTTACATTTAATAAAGAAGATATAATGCAGGAAATATTATCCTTTATTAATATGCGTTATAAACAAATGCTTGTATCAAAATCAATAGTTGATGCTGATGTTTTTGATGCAGTATGTAACAAAACAAGTGATGTTATTAAAACTTTAAATTTAGCAAAAGTGCTTACAAATGCTAGAAATTCTGATGAGTTTCAAACCATAGCACAGTCTTACAAAAGGATTAATAATATACTTAAAAAGAACGAATATACTTGTGCTGAATTTTCTGATGAGCTTTTACAAACTGATGAAGAAAAAAATCTTGGTAAACTTATTAGAGAACAAAATATGCAGTCTTTACTTAATGAAGAAAAAAACTATGCTGTTCTTGATGAATTAATGAAATTTGCCCCTGTGGTAGATGAATTTTTTGAAAAAGTAATGGTTATGGCAGAAGATGAAAAA
>CALADT010000178.1 GCA_937890655.1 uncultured Mucispirillum sp.
CATCACAAGATGATGATTATAATAATGATAAATCACTTATAAATATACCTGTATATCAGAAACCAAGCGATAGTTATTTATTAAAATATGGTATAGATGTTAAAAGTAATGGAGATATATATTTAATGAATTTAACAGGTAAACGTCATACAGGTGCACAAATGAACTTGTTTTACGAGCTTGATTTAGGTAAAAAATATTTTAAAGAATACTTTGAAAAACATAATATACAATAAAGGTGAGTTATGAAAAAAAGTTTATTAATTGTATTTTTTATGTCCTTATTATTAATAATAAGTGGTTGTGATGATTTATTATTGGAACAGGGTAATTCAACAGAAAATAATACTCAAGATAATAATACGCATGATAATAGCACGCAAGATAATAGCACGCAGGATAATAGCACGCAAGAAGATAATATAATTAATGAATTTGGTTTAAAAATAAACTATGAAATACAAGGGCAGACTGTGAATTTCAGTGTGGAATATGACCAAAAACATGGAGCAATTACAAGCTATTATTGGGAATTTGGTGATGGTGCTGCACCTAAAGAGGAAGAAAAGCCAACTCACACATATAAGGAATATAAAAAATATATCCCAACCTTAGATGTTAAATTTGCAGATGGCACAAAAGGGTTTGCCATGACTGAGTTTCAAATTGAGCCACCTGCACTAACAGGTGAAAGACAGTTATTTTTTAAAGATTTTGGAACAGATAGTAATAAAATATATTTTGCCATAAGATTTCAAGGTATTTCAAAAGAATCAAGATTTATGCAACAAATACCTAATTCATCACAAGGAGCATATGCCCGCGATTTACAATTTGGTATAAATAATGATAGCAATACTTTTTTATTTTCTGATGAAATAAATATTCCTTTAACAGATGAAAGTTCAAAACAACATAATTTAACTGTAAACTCTTTTTATGGGCAGGCATTTGGGTGGACTAATGCTGTGGGAAGTAAACTTGATATACCATTTTATATTGGTTATAAAGCATTTTATGTAACAAAAAATAACCCAAGCGTATCTTTTGGAGAATTTTCTATTGTTGATGGCACAAAAAAAGGACCGTTAGGTGGGTATTTATCTTTTTATCGTTGTAATAATGGGGATTTAAAAATAAATATACCAGTGGATAAATATAACCCAAATATACATAAAAATATTGCTTTAATCACCATAACATTAGACGATAATATTTGCAGACAAAATGGTTATGGTTATGAAGTAAAATTTGATAAATTTTTGGAAAAGTAAAAATATAAAGAAAAAGGTGTAATTAGTTACACCTTTTTTTATAATAATTATAAATAGAACAAAAATATAAAATATGTAAAATTTATTTACATATTAAGTAATCTTCTATATAATAAAAGCAGTAAAGATATTTAAAGGATTGTATGAATAATATAAAAATATTAATTGCTGTGATTATAGGTGTAGAAGCTTTAATCTCAATATTTATTTTGCGTGATTTAAAAAGACAGGTTAAAACAGAAGTTTATAGCAAAATAGAAACTATATCTACTCAAAAAGAGATAGTATATAATAGTGTAGTAAACGACGCCCATTCAAAATTTCAAATAATTTATACAAACCAAAATTTATTTACAGCTATTAAAGATATTAATAACAGCAAAGGTGAAAATAGGGAAAATGCTGTAAGGCGATTTCATCATGATTTTCTTGATATGTATGTTCACTTTATTCCTGGAGCTGTAAATTTAATAAGAATATACGATAAAAATGGCACATTAATAGGAAGATATGTTAATGGAGAGTTGGATAAATCATCATTAAATAGTAGTTTTCATATAATCCACCCTACAAAAGATTATAAATTATTTACTATCGATACAAAAGATATTGCATTAATTATTCCCCATAAAATACAAATGAATAACGAAGTTTATGGTTATATAGAGTTTGGTATGACTGCAGATTCTCTTATTAACCATTTAGAATCACTTTATTCTAGCTTTTATGTATTTTTATTAAAAAATGACTATATAGAAAAAAGTGGAATAAATGAAACTTTAGGCACATTAATTCATGATTATAGAATATTAACTGGTAAACATTATTTTATAGATGATATTATTTTGGAGATAATAGCAGATAGTGTAGATTTTGTTGCAAAAAGTGAGAAATCAGGAAAGTATTATATAAAAGATATATTTATTGATGATAAAAAATACTGGGGTGTTTTTATCCCTGTGTATGATATTCATAATAATAAAATAGGCTACATAACAGAGCTTATGCCTGATGATTATTTAAACCAATTACAAAATGTAGCTTTTTTCATATGGCTTTTAATATCTGTTACATTATGGCTTTTTGCGTTTATTGTAATTGTGATGGAACGTAATAGAAAATCTATGGTGCAATTAAATAACTTGCTTGAGGGTTATAAAATGCAGTGGATAATTCATCACAAATTATAGAATTTAATAAAGAGTTAAATATCACACAAGTAAATAATAAATTTCTTGAGCTTATGGGTGGTTCTAAAGAAGAATATGTAGGCCAAGATATTAGTTGGTTTTCCACAAGTTGCACAGAACCGTATAAGTTTATGAATTCATTTCAAAGTGACAATAACGGCACTACATTTAATGGTATATATGAGTTTAAAACATTATATGGTAAAAAGGCAGTATTATCCATATCTAGCACACCTATATTTAATAACCAAAACCAAGTTATTACTGTTTTATGTGTTATGAGTGATTTAACCCCAGAATATGAGGCTATTAGCGAATTAAAAGCAGCAGAGGATAGATCTGAAGAATTTATTAAAATACTAACAGACTACATTAATGCAACAGGTAATACATTACTTGTTTATAAAAAAGATTTCACACTTGAATACTCAAACACACCCCATTCAGCAGATAGTGTAGATAATGTAGCTAACTGTTACAATTACCAAATAGGTAAATGTATAAAAACTTGTGAAGAATGTTATGTAAAACAAGTATTTAATGAAAAAATTAAACTATCATATGAAATAATAGATGAAGAAAATAATATATATGAAATGGTTAGCTTTTTCCCAATACTAGATAAAAAGGGTGATTGCAGGCTTGTGGTATGCGAACACAGGAATATTTTTGATAAAGTAGAATCACAAAAAACATTACTTGAAGCCAATGAAAAAGAAAGGGCTATGGTTTCTCAATTACAAGAAATGGTGCAGGCAAGAGATGTGGCAAAAGCTGAGGCAGAATATGCAAGTAAAGCAAAAAGTATGTTTCTTGCAAATATGAGCCATGAAATAAGAACACCAATTAATGGTATAATAGGGTTTTTAGAGCTATTAAAAGAATGTAATATGGATAATACAGCAAGGGATTATTTTAAAATTATACATGCAAGCTCTGAAAGTTTATTAAGTATTATTAATGATATATTAGATTTTTCTAAAATAGAAAGTGGTAAAATGGATATTGAAGAAATACCATTTAATATAGTAGAAAGTATTGATACAGTAGTGGATATGTATATGGCAAAAGCAGAAGAAAAAAATATAGATTTAACTGTATACACAGACCCTGCACTTCCAAAAATATTAAAAGGGGACTCCACAAAAATACGTCAGATATTATCAAACCTTGTATCAAACGCAGTAAAATTTACTCTTGAAGGTGGTACAATAGAAATAAATGTGAACCTTTTATATAAAGAAGAAAATAATGCTCGTATTCAGTTTAATGTATCAGATACAGGTATTGGAATAAACAGTGTAACTAAAAAAGAAATATTTTCCCCATTTTCTCAAGCTGATACATCAATAACAAGGCGTTTTGGTGGCACAGGGCTTGGGCTTTCTATTTCAAGAAGTATGGTAGAAATGATGGGCTCACATTTAGAATTAATGTCGCAGGAAAATAAAGGCTCCACATTTGCATTTGAACTAACGTTAGAAATAGTAAATAGTGATGATTATTTAAATGAAATAAATGTAGAAGAAGATAGGTTGCTTGGTGTATTTAATGGTAATAAAGCATGTAGTAGAGTAGTGTTAAAATACTTCAAAGCATATGGTTTAAATGTATATGATGCCCATGGAGAAATAGAAAATATTAAAGAAAATACAAATGTGTTATTAACTGATTATAGTAAAAACCTTGAAGTTATTAAAAAGATTAGTAACCATGTATCAAAAAATAAAAACATAACACTTATTACTGCAACAAATAGTGCAAATAAAGCACACATAGAAAAATATGTAGACCATGTGGTATTAAAACCTGTAACATTATCAAGGATTATTGAATTACATAAAATAGTGCATAATAAATATACTAAAGAAGATATAAATATGGCCGATAGTAATAGTAAGATAGAGCTAAGGGGTAAGATTCTTGTAGTGGAGGATAACCCTGTAAACCAAAAATTAATTGTAATTTTTCTGGAAAAAGCTGGCTTTAATGTTACTGTTGCTTCAAATGGGCAGGAAGCTGTAAATATTATGTCAGAAGATAGTAACTACGATTTAATATTTATGGATATACATATGCCTGTAATGGATGGTGTAACAGCAGCAAGGAGTATAAGAGATTTAGGCATACAAGTTCCTATTATAGCCCTTACTGCTAATGTTATTAAAGAAGATGTGGACAAATTTATATCAAACGGTATGAACGACCATATATCAAAACCTATTAACTTTAATAAACTTAACCAGATTCTTATTAAGTATTGTAACTAAAAGCCTGCACGCAGGAGGCATTAAATGGTTGATAATATGGAAACACTAGCAAAATCTACTGGTATTGCTGACACAAACCTTCTTCAAGGCTTTGTAAACGATTTTTTTAAAATATGTTCAATAGATGTAGAACGTATTTTGCCATGTATCCAAAAAGGGGATAACGAAGCAGTAATACGCCACAGCCATAATATTTATGGTGCAGCACACAGGCTATCACTTACAGAAATTCGTCAGGCAGCAGGTTCCTTATATAAAGCTGCAAATAATATGGAAACAGAAAAATATGTCGCTCTTTATGAAGAATTAAAAAATGTTTTCCAAACAGGTATAGAAGAATATAAAGAAACAGCATAATAAAAAGTATTTGATAGTAATAAGTATAGTATTAATAAATAAGTAATACTATACTTTCATTTTTTATATCGTGCTATTATTAGTGTATTAATTATATAATACAATCTTTACTTTTTGTGAGTATGTTTATCTTTTAAATAGTATTTTATTACTTAAATTCATCATTAATTTCTTTATTAGTATTTGGCTTTATTCTATTTATAATAACCATAATAAGGTTAGCAAAAAGAGAATAACTTAATAACAATATTTTATAAGTAAAACATATTATGAAAGTATAAAAATATGGCTATATTATACCTAAACTTTTTATATTATAAATTATATTATTAGTGTTTTAATTATATAATGCAATCTTTATTTTCTGGAGTATATTTATCTTTTAAATAACCTTCTACTTTTGTAAATTCGTCATTAATTTCATTATTAGTATTTGGTTTTATTTTATTTATAATAACCATAATAATAAGGTTAGCAAAAAATCCAGGAACAATTTCATCAATATATTTATTCATACCGGAAAAATACCATGAAAGCATAACAAGTGTTCCTACAACCATACCTATAAGTGCAGAATACCATGTAGTTTTTTTAGAATATAAAGCCATTAAAATAACAGGCCCAAAAGCTGCACCAAAACCACCCCATGCAAATTTAACTAAATTAAATATATTGCTAGATTTATCAAAGGATAATACAAGTGCAACTAAAGAAATAAGTAAAACAAATAATCTGCTAACAAATAGAAGTTCTTTACTACTTGCTTTTGGTCTTATTATATTCGCGTATATATCTTCTGTTAATGTGGAAGAACATACAAGTAGTTGAGAAGAAATAGTAGACATAATAGCAGCAAGAATAGCAGCTAAAAGCACACCTATAAAATAAGGGGATACAAAATCTCGTATCATAAATATTAAAACTTTTTCTTCATCACCATGAGGTAATTCTTTATATAAAGGAATACCTAATAAACCAATAATAACAGCACCAGTTAATGATATTACAACCCATACCATTGCAATAGTTATGGAACGTGGTAACAATTTAATGGATTTTACACTCATAAACCTAACGAGTATATGTGGTTGCCCAAAATAACCTAGCCCCCATGCAATACTTGATATAATGGATAATATTGAAATAAACAACGTGCCTTCAGGTAACAGATTAAAAACATCAGCTTTTGAATGGAAAGCCTGTATCATAGCTTCGTGGTCAATATTTTTATAAGCAATAAATGGTAACACCACTATGGCAAAAACCATAAGCATAGCTTGGAAAAGGTCAGTCCAGCAGACTGCTAAAAAGCCACCTAAAAGTGTATAAAATATCATAACTGCCATACCTATAATAACTGCTGTGGTATAGTCTATATTAAACATAGATTCAAATAGTTTACCAGCACCTGCAAGCCCAGAAGCAGCATAAACTGTAAAAAATAGAAGTGTAATTAATGAAGATATTATACGCAGAGTATTTGTAGGGTCTTTAAAACGTTGACCAAAAAAGGAAGAAAGAGTCATAGAACCTGTTTCCCCTGTATATAAACGAAGTCTTGCAGCCACTAAAAGCCAGTTTAACAATGTACCTGTAATTAAACCACCTGCAATCCAAACTTTACCCATACCAGCTAAATAAATAGCTCCAGGTAACCCCATTAATAACCAGCCACTCATATCACTTGCTTGAGCAGATAAAGCTGTTACCCAGCTACCCATACCTCTACCACCAAGTAAATAATCTTCCAATCTTTTAGATTTAAAATAGAAATGGATACCCATAAATATTAATATTAAAAAATATAATATAAATGCAGCATAGGTGAGCCAGTTATTCATTACATACTCCAATAATGTATTTGCCTAAAATAATACCATAATTGTATAAAATAATCAAATAAGAATTAAAATAAATAAAGGTTTATGGTAGAAAAAGGCAATATTTTAACTATTTATTATTATATTTATCTCTACCGTGTTCGTCTTTACCTTTATATACTTTATAACGTTTTGCAAGAAAATATACTATAAAGTATGTAAGAATTGCAGAAATAATTCCTACAAAGTGAGTGCCTATGATAAATGGAAGAAATAATATTTTACCTGCTTCAAAAAGGGAAGATAATGTTATATTATGCCAGTCAAAAGTAAAAGCACTATCCATACCTAAAATAATAAGCCCTACTTTTGTGGTAAATGCAAAAATAAATGGAATAGTTATAGGGTTAGTAATATAAACACCTATCATTAAAGGGTAAACAGGTAAATTAAAATAGCTTGAAGCAAAAAGTGCAATATATGTTTGAAAGCCAATGTATGGAGAAATACCTATAAAGGCACCTAAAGCAGAGGATTTTGCAAGCACTTTTGGAGCAACGTTTAAAGAAAGCATCATTTTTAACTTTAAACGCATTCTAGCAATAAAACGTAACCTTGTTCTTCTGTTTTTGAATATTTCAAACATTTATGCCCCTATAATAAATGTAAGGATGATACTGTTTCTTTTAATACAATTTTTAGTTTTTCGTTATCGTATGCAAAATTAATTGTTGCTTCTAAAAGCCCTTCTTTTGTGCCACAGTCAAATCGTTTTCCTTCAAACTCATAACCATATACATCATAATATGTAGCAGTATATTTTAAGGCATCAGTTAATTGTAACTCGCCCCCTGCACCTTTATCTATTTTACTAAGAGCATTTACCACTTCTGGAGTTAATACATACCTACCAATTATTGCCATATTAGAAGGTGGGTTATTTGCAGGTTTTTCAACCATATTTTTTATACGAGATAGGCGAGCGTCTATTTTTTCTTTAATATCAACAATACCATATTTGGATGTTTCATTTTTTGCAACAGGCATTAGTGATACCACAGGCCGTTCCACTTTTTTATACTGTTCTATTAATTGTTTTGTTACAGGTATTTTTGATAAAATAATATCATCTGGTAAAATTACAACAAATGGTTCATTTTTAACAATATCTGCCACACAAGTAATTGCATTACCAAGCCCTAGCATATATTTTTGCCTAACGTATATTACATCAACCATTTCACTGATTTTTTTCATATCGTTTAATATATCAAATTTACCACTTTCTTTTAGCTGGTGCTGAAGTTCCACATTAATATCAAAATGGTCTTCTAGTGCTTTTTTTGTTCTACCTGTAATAAATATAATACGTTCAATACCGGAGTCAATAGCTTCTTCCACAGCATACTGGATTAATGGTTTATCAATAAGAGTAATCATTTCTTTTGGTATAGCTTTTGTAGCAGGTAACATTCTTGTGCCAAACCCTGCAACAGGAAAAACTGCTGTTTTTATATCCATCTACTAGCTCCACATATAATTTTAAAAATAATACCTTATATAATTATGCTAACACATAAAAAAATATAGTCAATATATAAAAATTGTATTAAGCATTACTATTTTTAAATGTATGGTCATTTATAAACGAAGCAATTTTATCATACCAAGCAGAAGGCATAGAAACTGAAAGTCTGCCAAAACTATAATCGTTAATTAAATAACCTTTTATACCAGAAAGGCTGTTTACCCACGGTTTAAAATTTCTCATTATATGGTTTTCAGATATTTTATTAAAAGAAAATTTAGATAATACAGGGATAATAGATTGAAGTCCTGCTAAATGCTGTTCTGCATTTCCTTTACCTAAAGTTATAAGTTTATTATCGCTAACATATGTTTCTATACGAATATTTTCTGTAAAAAATACAAAATAATCATTATTAAATGTAGATTGTAAGTCAAAATCTGTTTCCCAAACAACAGCACTTTCGTTACCAATACCAAATACACAGCTTGTGATTATATG
>CALADT010000179.1 GCA_937890655.1 uncultured Mucispirillum sp.
CATTTTTATCCCATGGGAAAGAGTGTCTGTCAGTTTTTTCAGGGTCCCAGTGGCCACCAGCTTTCATAGCTAAACCTTTTTCAGTAGCACCACAGTCAGGATTTACATGAATATGAAAACCATGTAAACCTTCTTGAATTTTACCTTTTAAAAAAGGAGTAAATACTAAACCATATGGTGTTTCAGTAATAACAATATCACCAATATAAGTATTTTTTTTCTCACTTAATAAATCCATTTTTACAACTAATTTGTTTTTTTCATTGCGTGGGTCGTAGATTTCTTTATCATTGGCAGCAAAAGCTGTCATAGTTAAAGATAAAACAAATAAAACTACTAAAGAATAAATTTTTTTCATAATGCCTCCTTAACAACTTATAATATAATTGTAATAATAATTATTATTATAGTCAAGTTATAAATAATTTTTATTTCAAAAATATAAAATATGGTATATAGTAAATTTATTACATAATAGGAGTGATGATTTATGAATAAGATTGCTATTATTACAAGTGGTGGCGATAGTCCTGGTATGAATAGTGCTGTTAGAGCAGCAGTAAGGACAGCTATACATTATGGTATAACACCATATGGTATTTTAGAAGGTTATAAAGGTTTAATTGAAAATAATATTGTTCAATTAAAACATTCTGATGTTTCAAATATTATAAGCAGAGGTGGAACAATACTTTACACTGCAAGAAGTAAAGAATTTAGAACAGATGAAGGGCAAAAACAAGCTGTTGAAAATTTAAAACAGCACGGTATAGAAGGTATTATCGTTATTGGGGGCGACGGTTCTTTAAGTGGTGCTAAAGCATTGTATGATAAATTTGGCATTAAATCTATTGGGATTCCAGGTTCTATTGATAATGATATTTATGGGACTGATGTTTCTCTTGGTGTTGATACGGCTTTAGGTGTTATAATGAATTCTGTGGATATGATAAATAATACAGCCAGCTCACATGGTAGAACATTTATTATTGAAGTAATGGGTAGGCAGAGCGGTTATTTAGCTGTTATGGCAGGTATTGCAACAGGAGCAGACGCAGTTATTATTCCAGAAGCAAAACCAGATATGGAGAGTATAATTGCAAAATTTAAAAAACGTGCAGAAGAGGGTAAAACAAGAAATATTTTAATAGTTGCAGAGGGTGCAGGTTCAGCATATGATTTTGCAAAAATATTAAAAGAAGGTGGCACTTTTGATGCACGAATAACAGTTTTAGGCCATGTTCAAAGAGGTGGTTCGCCGTCATATTTTGATAGGGTGTTGGGTTCTCGTATGGGAACAGCAGCAGTAGAAGGGTTAATGAATGGGCAAAATGGTGTTATGACCGGTTTACAAGGTAATAGAATAACATATGTGCCTTATGAAGATGTGTTTTCAAAAACTCATGAAATGAATCCTAATGTTGTAAAATTATTAGATATTCTTACATAAAAAAGTCCTGCATTTGCAGGATTTTTTTTAAAATACTATTGCAAATATAAGTAATTAAGTTATAATATTTTCATAAATCATAAATCATAAATCATAAATCATAAATCATAAATCATAAATCATA
>CALADT010000180.1 GCA_937890655.1 uncultured Mucispirillum sp.
TAAAGATTATGGCCAGTTCTTTGAAAATCAACTTCAATATCTTTATCGTCTACACTTAAAACAAATGCACTAGAACCTACACATTTTATTAATACAACAGATTCTTTGTCATATCCTTCTGGTATAGCGTAATATTTAGTTGCTGCTATGTTGCTACATTTCATATAAACTTCCTCCCTTTAGAATCTGTTTGCAATTTTCTGCATTTTACCATAATGTTTCCATAAAGATTCGCCTACTTCCGGCACAGTGGTAGCTTTTGCTGCTGCTTCCTGTTCTGATATATATTGCATAAGGGAAGCTGCCACTATTGCAACAGTTGGGTCTAGCTCTTTACGTCTTTTTAAGTCTTCTTTATCAAATTTCGTATCAATAAAAGTTGTATCATAAACACCACTTAAAAATGTAGTGTTTTTCATAACTCTTTGATGGAAAGGTATGGTTGTTTTAATACCTAGTATTTTATATTCCAAAAGTGAGCGTTCCATATTTTGTATAGCTCTTTCCCTTGTTCTACCCCATGTAGTAAGTTTTGCAATCATTGGGTCATAAAAAAGTGGCACGTTGTAACCTTCATGGGCTGCATGGTCCACACGGACATTTCTTCCTGTTGGTGGCTCATGGACAGTGATTGTGCCAGGGGAAGGAATAAATCCGTTTTCTGGGTCTTCTGCATATATTCTACATTCTATTGCATGTCCTTGTTTTATGATTTCATCTTGTTTATAAGGTAGTGTATCACCATTTGCAACAGATATCATATCACGGACTAAATCTACCCCTGTAACCATTTCTGTAACAGGGTGTTCCACTTGCAAACGAGTATTCATTTCAAGGAAATAAAAGTTTTGATGTTTATCCACCATATACTCTAATGTGCCTGCACTATAATAACCTATTTTTTTACAAGCGTTTACACTAACTTCTAACATTTTTTGCCTTGTTTCTTGGCTTATGTATGGGGAAGGTGCTTCTTCTATAACTTTTTGGTGGCGACGTTGGATAGAGCATTCCCTGTCATAAAGATGTATAACATTACCATGTTTATCACCTATAACTTGCACTTCCACATGGTGTGGTTCTTCCACATATTTTTCAATATACACATCACCGTTACCAAAAGCACGTTCAGCTTCTGATACTGCCATATTAAACATATCTTCTAATTCTTCTCTTTTATCCACAAGACGCATACCTTTACCACCACCGCCGGCAACAGCTTTAAGCATAACAGGAAACCCTATACTATCTGCTGTTTTATAAAGGTCATCTATACTTTTTACAGGGTCTTTTGTGCCAGGGACAATAGGAACACCAGCATCAGACATAATTTTTCTAGCCCCTGTTTTTGAACCCATATCAATAATATGTTGAGCAGAAGGGCCAATAAAAATAACGCCTGCTTTTTCACACTCTTTCACAAAGTCAGCATTTTCTGATAAAAACCCATACCCTGGGTGGATTGCTGCCCCTGTTTTTTTAGCTATTTCAAGTATTTTTTCAGGTTTTAAGTAAGATGTATCATCTTCGCTGTCTGATATACAGTATGCTTCATCAGCATACCTAACATGTGGCGCACCTCTATCAACATGAGTATATACTGCCACTGTTTGTAAACGTAACATTTTTGCTGCACGGAATACTCTAATAGCTATTTCTCCACGGTTAGCAGCTAATACTTTTTGAATTTTTGCCATAGTTATCTCCTTAACTTAGAGTGGTATATTACCGTGTTTACGAGGCAGGTTGCCAACACGTTTATTGGCAAGCATTTCAAAAGCACGAATAAGTTTTGGTCTTGTAACAGCAGGTTCAATAATTTCATCAATATAACCTAACTCTGCTGCTCTATATGGGTTTGCAAATGTATCTCTATACTCTTGAACTAATTCTTTTTCTTTTGCCACAGGGTCAGAACTTTCTGCAATATCTTTTCTTGATAAGATTTTTACAGCACCTTCAGGCCCCATAACAGCAATTTCTGCAGTAGGGTACGCATAGTTAATATCGCCCCTTAAATGTTTTGAGCTCATAACATCATAAGCACCACCATATGCTTTTCTAGTGATTAATGTAACTTTTGGCACTGTTGCTTCGCAATAAGCATATAAGAGTTTTGCACCGTGCCTAATAATACCACCTTTTTCTTCACTAACTCCAGGCATAAACCCTGGAACGTCTACTAATGTAAGTAATGGTATATTAAAAGCATCACAAAAACGAACAAATCTACCTGCTTTTACAGAAGCATCTACATTTAAAGCGCCTGCTAAAACTTGTGGTTGGTTTGCAACTATACCAACAGTTTTACCATTAAGCCTTGCATAACCTATAATAATATTTTTTGCAAAATCTTCCTGCACTTCAAAGAAATGGCCGTCATCTACTACTTTTTTAATAACTTCTTTCATATCATACGGCATATTTGGGTTATCTGGCACAATAGTTTCTAAATTAGGTTCAAGTCTGTTTGCATCATCAATAGTTGCTTTAAACGGTGCTTCTTCCATATTGTTTTGTGGAAGGTATGACATTAATTCCCTAACTTTTACTATACAATCTGTATCGTTTTCTGTGGCAAAGTGGGCTACACCTGAAGTGGCATTATGCACAGAACAACCGCCTAAATCTTCTTTTGTAACATCTTCGTTAGTAACAGTTTTAATAACATCAGGTCCAGTTAAAAACATATAGCTTGTATCTTTTACCATAAATATAAAGTCAGTTAATGCTGGAGAATAAACTGCACCACCAGCACAAGGACCCATAATAGCACTTATTTGGGGAATAACACCTGATGATAATGTGTTTCTAAGGAAAATATCTGCATAACCTGCAAGAGATTGCACACCTTCTTGAATACGCGCGCCACCGGAATCGTTTAAACCAATAACAGGAGCACCCATATTAACAGCCATATCCATTATTTTACATATTTTTTCTGATAATGTTTTGGATAATGAACCACCAAATACTGTAAAATCTTGTGCAAATACAAAAACAGTTCTACCATTAATAAGACCCGTTCCTGTTACTACACCATCACCTAAGTATTTTTGTTTTTCCATACCAAAGTTTGTGCACCTGTGGGTAACATACTTATCAAATTCCATAAATGTGCCTTTATCAAGTAGAAGGTCAATTCTTTCTCTGGCAGTTAGTTTGCCTGATTGATGTTGTTTTTCAATTCTTTGGATACCACCACCAAGCTCTGCTTGTTGGGAAAGCTCCCTAAGTTTTTCAATTTTTTCCTGCATAGACAATACTCCTTACTTAAGATTATTTGCTATACACCTATTCAACACCATAAAAAACAATATGTCAACCATAAATTAAGATAAAAAAAGTATATTTTAAGATTTATTTAGGATAAAATTTTAATGCACAACTATTATATAGTAAAAAATAGCTAAAGTAAATAATTAATTTAAAATATAAAAATAAAGTTATTTTTTAAAACATATTTTCTAATATAAGAAAAATATTAAGAATTTATACTTGTATGAAATAAAAATTTATAGTAGAATATTTTATTAAAATTTTGGGGGCTATTTTGCAGGATAAATTTTTATCATCTACCACAGATATAATAGATAAAATAGATATTGAACCTGTTGAATTTATAAAATCATTTTATCCACTTACTTTATTAAGAAGAATATATTTATCATTTAGTTTTTTTTCCAGCAAAAGCCTTATAAACCATGCTGCTTCAGGGGCTTTTTATTTTCTTTTATCTATTGTGCCACTTGCATTATTTTTTGTATTTGTTTTAGATGTATGGTTATCAGAATATGGTAAAGTGTCAGACTATTTTTTTCAACTATTATCTGAAATTAACCCTCAGTTAAATAAACAGTTTTTTGAAAATCTAGGGCTTTTATGGAGTTCTAGGTTAATATTTATGAGTATTCGTAATGGGTTTGATATAATATTTCCTTCCACAAAACAAAGGGGGTTAATTAAAAATAACCTTATATCGCTTATATTTTTACCTATTATATTTGTAGCAACTATTGTATTTTTTGTTGGCAGTGCTGTAATTAAGCAAATAGATAGATTAATAGTTATGTTTAAGTTAGATGAATTTATTGATTTATCATTTCTTTCCCATTTATCTGGGTTTTATCCTGCTTTGCTTGCTGTTTTTATAGCATTTATTTTATACAGGTTTATTCCTAATATGAAAATAAAAGGCACATACGCACTTACAGGTGCAATATTATTTGTTGTATCCATGTATTTTACTCAAAAAATATTAGGTATGTTTATTTCATGGACAAAATATCAAATATTATACGGCGTAATAAGTGCCTTAATTATTTCTCTTTTTTGGACATATATTTTATTTTCGCTTTTTTATTTTTTTGCTATGTTTATATATGTGCAAAGCCATTATATGGAGCTTGAATTTATTAAATGGTATAACTGTGTAAATGGTAGTGGTAATTTTGTAGATAATTTATTTTTTAATAACTCGCTTACTTCTTTTAAGCAGTATGAAAAAACTATTATGAAAGATGAAGTAATATATAGTAGTAACCAAACAGGTGGTTTTATATTTCTACTTTTATCAGGAGTTGTATTTATTGAAAAAAATAAAGTATTTTTGGAAGATATAGCAGTAAATTCTTTTTTTGGAGAAAGTGGTGTGCTAGGAGATTTAAAATATAAAAATGATGCAGTATGCCAAGTTCCAGGCTATATATTAAAATTACCAAAAGAAGTTTATGATAAAATAACCCATGCTAACCCAGATATTACTCAGCTTTTACTTACTAACTTAATTGAACGTAGGTATTAATTAATAAATCAAGGGCATTTTTTAAGTTTTTACCTGCTGTTTTTATATCCCAGTTTTGTGTTTTTATGTCCCCACAATAGTTGGAAACAGCACGCACTTGTTGGGGCAGTACATTAAATTTATTAGCAGAATTACCAAAAGAAGCTCCTTCCATATTTTCCACTAAAGCATTTGTTTTTAAGTGATATTTATTTGATAAACTATTAAACTGTGGAATAAAAGAAACCGTATTAGAGTCTACTTGTTTAAAACTATCAGTTATTTGAAATTTGCCACAATTATCATTCGCTAATATAAACCCTTTTTCATGAAGTAATGTAATATTTTTGCCATCGTAGTTACATTCATCCACAAAGAAGTCGTTTTTAATAGTAACAACATCCCCAATATTTAAGCCACTATTATAATAAGCACCACATATGCCTGTGAGTATAGGGTATTTTACTTTAAACTGAGAAAAGAAAAGGGCAGATGTAAAAGCAGCATTTGTTTTGCCACAACCTGTTATAACAACAGGGTATGATTTATAATAGGAAATATTAAAGGAATTATACACTTTAAAATCAGATATATTTAATAACTTTTCTGCCTCTAAAAATGTAGGTATAAAAAATACAATATCTTTATTAAACATATTTATTCTGTAATATATTTGTTCCTATATTCTGCAGCAGTATTTAAAGCCCTTAAATATTCGCTTTTTGCTAAAAGTTTTATATTGCTTTCTTCATTACCCATAATAAACCTTTTTATTATTTCTTCATCAGTTAAGTTTTTTAGTTTAAGTTTTGATAATGTTTCAGCTGCTGCCATAATATTTTCTTCCGTATCGTATGGGTTTGTGAAAGAGCTTTGGTTAAAATCATAAAAAGAGATTGCAGAAAGCCCCATGCCACCTGTTAATGTTATGGAGTATTGGTTATCTTTTAATATAAGTAAAGCAAGCATATTATAATCAACACCATATATTTCTGCTGCTTTATCCATATATATTTCTATATCTTCTTGGGAGATTTCTTCCATATTAACACCTGTTTCAAAAATAAAATTTTTACTAAGGTAATACATAGAAATAACACGTTCATCATAAAAAGACGGATTAACTAACTGTTTAAAATTAAAACTAACTAAAAAGGATATTATATTAATTAGTAATAAAAAACTTATACCTATAAAAAGAATTCTAAAATATATTTTTTGCAAGATAATACCCATAAATTATATGTTTTTTATGGTTCTAGGAATATATTATAATTATAATATTGTCAAGTATTTTATTATTTATTTATATATTTATGTAAAAAAATATTTGCTTAAATTACATAATGAAAATGTAGAAAAATTAATATAATAAAAAAATTTATCTTGAGAAAAATAAATTATGTAATATAATATATATGAAAAAGTATAAATTTACATATACTGGAGAAATGAATGTTTGAGAATTTAAGTAATAGAGCAATGCAGGTATTAGCTCATGCAAGGCAGGAGGCTGATAAATTAGCTCACCCTGTTATAGATACAGAACATATCCTGCTTGGGCTTTTAATAGAAAAAACAGGCATAGCAGCCACTATCTTTATGAAACGTAATATTTCAATCCCTTCCATTGTTATGAAAATACGCAGAAGTTCTGATATGAGTGATATATTTGTTGTAAAAGGCAACTTAAATTATAGCCCTACGGCTTTAAAATCCCTTGAGTATGCAGCAGAAGAAGCAAAAGGTATGGGTAGGGAAATTGTTGATACAGAACATATTTTACTTGGTTTAGTGAGAGAAACAGAAGGAAAAGCTAATGCTATTTTAACAAGAATTGGTTTTGATGTGGAATCTTTAAGGCGTGATATACGTAGTATGTATAAAAAAGCACCAGAAACTGATAAAGAAAACTCAGAAACTCCAGTTTTAGATGAATTTGGCAGAGATTTAACAGCGTTAGCAAAAGAAGGTAAGCTTGACCCTGTTGTGGGAAGGCAGGATGAAATAGTTAGGCTTTTACAGATTTTAGGAAGACGCCAGAAAAATAATGCAGTGCTTTTAGGGGAACCAGGAATAGGGAAAACAGCCATAGTAGAAGGCCTTGCAAAAAGAATGCTAGATGATGATATTCCTGAATTTTTACGTTCAAAACGTATTATTTCTTTAGAAATGGGTGCCTTAGTAGCTGGCACAAAATATAGGGGTCAGTTTGAAGAACGTATGAAAAAACTCCTTAAAGAAATAGAAACTGTTAAAAATGTAGTATTATTTATAGATGAAATACACACACTTGTAGGGGCAGGGGCAGCAGAAGGCTCTATTGATGCAGCTAGTATGTTAAAACCAGCGTTAGCACGTGGTGGTGTTCAGTGTATAGGTGCTACTACACTTGCAGAATATAGAAAATATTTTGAAAAAGACGGTGCTTTGGTTCGCAGGTTCCAAACCATTATTGTGCAGCCACCAACTGATAAACAAACTGTTGCTATTATTAAAGGTATTAAAAAATATTATGAAGAATACCATAAAGTGTTAATCCCTGATGAAGTGGCAGAAGAAGTTGTATCATTAACTGATAGATATATTACAGATAAATTTCAGCCGGATAAAAGTATTGATGTTATTGATGAAGCATGTTCAAAACGTAAAATTAATAAAAATATGCTTCCTAAAAATATTGAAAAATTAAAAAGAAAAATAAATTTAGCAAATGCAGAAAGAGAAAAATATATTCCAAATAACGAATATGATAAAATAGAGCAGTTTACAAAAGAAATTAATAAACTTGATGCTTTATATATGTCAAAAATTAATAACTGGAATAAGGATATGAAAGATACATACGACTCGCTTACAGTAGAAGATGTGGCAGAAGTTGTATCTATTATAACAGGTATCCCTGCTAAAAAATTACAGTCTGATGATAAAGCAAGAATTGCAGGCATTGCTGATGAAATAAAAAAATATGTTATAGGGCAGGATGAGGCAGTGGATAGCCTTGCTAAATCTATAAAACGTAGCTTTGCAGGTATTTCAAACCCAGAACGTCCACTTGGTTCTTTTATATTTTTAGGGCCAACAGGGGTTGGTAAAACAGAAGTGGCAAAAAGGCTTGCTGAAATTGTTTTTGGCTCAAGGGACGCACTTATTCGTATTGATATGAGCGAATATATGGAAAAATTTAACGTTTCAAGGCTTGTAGGTGCTCCTCCTGGATATGTGGGCTATGAAGAAGGTGGAAAACTTACAGAACAAGTTAGACGCCGTCCATATAGTGTTGTGTTATTTGATGAAGTGGAAAAAGCACACCCTGATGTGATGAATATATTATTGCAGATATTAGATGAAGGTTTTGTAACTGATAGTTTAGGCCATAAAGTAAACTTTAAAAATACTATAATAATATTAACATCAAATATTGGCACAAAAGAAGGCACTGATGAAAAATCACTTGGTTTTGGTGGCAAAAGTAATGCTAATGTAATAGACCACAGTAGGTTTAAATCAGCAGCAGATAAAGAATTAAAAATGCGTTTTGCACCGGAATTTTTAAACAGGCTTGATAATATTATTTATTTCAAACCGTTAGGGGTTGCAGAATTAAAAGTTATTTTTGATATTCAGTTGGAAGAAATAAATAAACGCCTTGCAACAAGTGGTAAGAAAATTTCTATTCCGGAAGATGTTAAAGAATATCTGCTTACAAAAGATTACCCATATATGTATGGTGCAAGGCCTGTTAAAAGAATATTACAAAACCATATAGAAGACAGGCTGGCAGATATTTTAATTAACGAAACATCTCCAAAACGCAAAATATTTAAAGCAGTGGTTAAGGATAATCAAGTTGTTATTAAATAAACGTATAGCAATATTAGGAGCCGGTGCAGTTGGCTCCTATATTGGTTCAAAATTAGTAGAGAATGGTTTTAAGAATGTAGATTTTATTGCCCGTTCTGGTTATAAATCCTTAAAAGAAAATGGGCTTATAATTAAAAACTACACTAATAATTCTCCATATAATCTTAAAGTAAATGCACTTGCTAAGCTAGAGGGCGAATATGATTTAATATTAATATGTGTTAAATCAAAAGATACGCAAAATGTAGCAGAGCAGGCAGTAAACCATTTAAGTAATACAGGCTATGTAGTATCTATTCAAAACGGAGTGGAAAACCCAGATATTATTTCTGCTTATATTAAACCAGAAAAAGTTATAACAAATGTTATATACTTAACTGCTATTATGCAGGAAAAAGGTGTTTTGGAATATGATGCAGAGGCAATGATAGTTTATGGTAATATTAACGGGTGTTTATCAAAAGAAATAGAAGAATATGGGGAAATATTAAAAACAGCAGGTATTAAAGGAAAATATAGTGATAATATAAAAAAATATCAGTGGACTAAATTAATGCTAAATATAGTATTAAACCCACTAACAGCACTTTTTAGGAAAACATTTTATAAAATGAGTAGCTTTAATGAGGCAGTTACGTTATCACGTTATCTTTTTAATGAAGCAAGGCAGGCAGCTGCCTATTGTGGAGTGGAGATTGAAGAAAGTGAGTATGATAAAATATATCAAAGGTGTATGGAATATAAAAACTTTAAATCAAGTATGTATCAAGATATAGAATCTAACAGAAACCCTGAAATAGATGCCATATTGGGGGTAGTTGTAAGAACTCATGAAAAAAATGGTAGTGTTGCACCATATTGTGATAGTATATTAAAAGTTATGAACGTTTTATATGGTGGCTGGTTCCAAATATCTCCTACATTAGCAGCAGATGTATTAGTTATTAATAGTAAAAAAGAAGTGCTATTAATAAAACGTAAAAACGAGCCATTTGGCTGGGCTATTCCTGGAGGGCTTGTGGATTTATATGAAACTATGGAACATGCTGCTGTTAGGGAATTAGAAGAAGAAACAGGTATAAAAGCAAATATTAATAATCTTCATTTATTAGGTATATATTCAGACCCAAAAAGGGATAGTAGAGGGCATACAGTTAGCGGGGTTTATGTTTATTTTTCTGATGATGAACCATGTGCTAATGATGATGCAGAAGATGCAAAATATTTCCCTATATCAAGCCTTCCAAAAGATTTAGCTTTTGACCATGCAGAAATATTAAAGCAGGCAGAAGAAAAATTTATAAATATTTAAAAAAAATACTTGCATTTAATTTAAAAATAGTATATAAAGGTATTCCCTTGGAGGAGTGGCCGAGTGGTTTAAGGCGGCGGTCTTGAAAACCGTTGTGGGTTAGTAGCCTACCGTGGGTTCGAATCCTACCTCCTCCGTTCTTTTTTCGCAAGAATAATCTTAAAATATAATCAGCTTTCTTTTTAAAATTCTACGTTTTTTTATGTATATGTTTTATATTTTTGTTCTTATTAATTTTTTAAAATATGTAATTTTATATTGACAATTCCCCCCCCCGCGTATAATGGCAGAAAATAAGGATTAAGGAGAAATCATATGGCTTATGATACTGATTTAACACCATTATTAGCACAATGCACAGATGAAGATTTAAATACTCTTGTGGAGTATATTAAAGAAAAAGGGGGGAATAACAGAAAACCTTACAATACATGAGGATTATAAAAAATATAATCCTCAACATTCTAAATATATGCCTGTAATTGTTGATGAAATACAACGTTTTGGTGGGGATACATTTGCTAATTTGGTTAGAGGAGGTGGTGTCCCTTATATGAAAATTGTTAAAAAAGTTGCTAGTAAACTACATGTAGAGTATAATGATGATATGTCAATAAGGGAAATAGAACAGAATATTATTGCAAAGATTATTAAAGATGCTTGGGAAAAAATGGATGAGAAAGAAAGAATAGCTATATTAGAAGAAGCTAATGTTGATATTAATAATTTAGATGAAGAAAGTAAAAAAATCTTTATTAATGGAAATTTTAGTGCTTTTACAGGAGCTGGAGCAAGTATGGCTTTTATACAGCTTTTAATTAATCTAACAGGTTTTCAAGCATACCAAATGTCTGTTATTGTAGCAAATCTAGTTGCAAGAACAATTCTTGGGCATGGGCTTGCTTTAGGAACTAATGCTGCTATTACAAGGGGTTTAGCAGTATTTGCAGGGCCAGTTGGTTGGGTTATATCAGGCTTATTAATGGCTCCATTAGTATCAGGCCCAGCATATAGGGCAATAGTTCCATGTGTTATACATATTGCAATGTTAAGAGAAAAATATAGTAAATAGTGTAAAATATAAAGAAAGTTATTATTTTAATATAGTAACTTTCTTGTTATTACCATAACCTAATAGTTATATTAATACCTTAAAGTTTTTTATTTCATTTCTAAAAAATCATTGAAAACTTATTATTTATCAATTATATTATTATTTATGTTGAAAGACAATGTTATAATTATTTAGTTTTTATTATTACTAATATTTTTGTTGGAGGGTAATATGTCAAAAGTCTTAACAAATAAAATAGAAAAGATTTTAAAGGAATTAAAACAAGGACTATATGAACGAGATAATGAAATAAATCTTATTATGTTGGCAATGCTTTCTGGTAAATCTATATTTTTATATGGTGAACCAGGAACAGCTAAAAGTATGATAGCAAGGAGAGTATCTTTAGCATTTAAAGATAGTGAATTTTTTTCTTATTTAATGCAGAAATTTAGCACACCTGAAGAAATTTTTGGGCCATATAGTATAAAAGAATTAAGAGAAGATAAGCTTATAAGAAAAACAGAAAAATATTTACCAACGGCTGATTTTGCTTTTTTAGATGAAATATGGAAAAGTAGCCCTGCCATATTAAATACTCTTTTGACTATTATTAATGAAAAGATTTTTAGAAATGGTGATGAAGATATTAAAGTGCCATTAAAGGGTATTATAACAGCAAGTAATGAATTCCCACCTGAAAACCAAGGTTTAGAAGCATTATATGATAGAATGATTTTTAGATGTAATGTAGAATATATTAAGGATAGAGATAATTTTAAGCAATTACTATTGGGTAGTTCAGATAGTGATTTTACAATTACTAACCATATAACAATAAAAGATATAGAAGATATTAATAAAAACTATAAAAACGTAAAGATCGAAGATAATATTTTTGATATTATACATGCCATTAGAACAAAAGTTGATGACCATAATAAGATAGAAAGTGCAAATATAATTTCTATATCAGATAGAAGATGGCAAAAGATGATGGAAGTTATAAGAATATCTGTTTATATTAGTGATAGAGATAAAGTTATTCCTTCTGATTTACTTCTTTTAAAACATAGTATATGGAATAATTTAGATGAAAAAGATATAATAAATAATATTATTGATGAAAGTATTAAAGAGTTTGCACCTAAAAAAACACAAGAATACGAAAAATATAAAAAAGAATATGAAGAACTGGGACAAGAGATAATGGAAACTTATTACGAGCAGGAAGATAAGTATAATGATATAAAAGAATATAAGGGACAACAATATTTTTCTTTAAAATGTAATGTTTATAATAGTAGCAATCGTAATATTAATCTATATGTTCCATTAATAGTTATAGAAAGTAAAAGAGAGATAAAATCATTTATATATGAAAATGGTGATTTACTAGATAGGTATGAATATAATTTTTACAGCTATACATATGAATGTAGACTTGCAGAAAAATATGATGATAAGATCAAAATAGAGGTTATAGAAAAGGGTTATAATTTCGAAAATAAAATATACCCACGTATTATTGAAAAAATATGTTCAAAAGGTGATCTTAAGTCGGTTGGTGATTTCGCACATAAACATTATTTGAAAAAAACTAATGAATATATTAATAAAATAGATGAAATAATAAGACATAATTATGAAGAATGGGAGAAATTATGTAAGGATTATAGTAATTTATTTCTTAATGAATTAGATATAAAACAATCACTTAGTTATTATGATTATTTTATACAACAAATAAAAAACCTAAAAATGGATATGGAAAATTTAAAAGCAAAAATAGAACATCATAAGGTTAACAATGGATAAATATAGCCAATTAACTACTAAATATTCTTACATTATGCAGCCACTAAAATCTACGATTGATGAGTTATTATCTAAATGTAAGATAGAAATAGAAGATGGTAAAGATAATAATATATATAATGATTTTAATGAATATTTAAATAGTATTGAAAATATTGAAAATATTAGTAATAATTAAGCTCATACAATATTAAATGAACTTTTAAGCAAAAGTGAGATATATGGTATTAATAAAAACCTACTTAAAAAGCCTACTTCTAGAAGCAATAATATTAAAAAATTATTAACATCTAATTTAAAAGATATAACTCAAATAAATAATAATAATATTCAAGAGTATTATAAAAAATATGAATCATATAAGGTTAGGCAGTATGGATGTGTAATAGATAAGCTATTACAAAATACTAATAATTTACATAATAAATTAAAGGGGACCTCATTATCCAAAAGTTTACAAGATAAAATTAATGATAACATGATGAATACTCTATCAAAAAAATTATTAAATACACTTAATTCGGATATAAGTGATAA
>CALADT010000181.1 GCA_937890655.1 uncultured Mucispirillum sp.
TGCAAAAACAGTAAACAGCCTTGATAGTAAAATATTGACAGTAGACACATGGAAATCCCCAGCAGGGCAAATTTTTATACACCTTATAGCAGATGATTCCACATTATTAAACGAAGTGAAAAACTCATTAGCATTAGAGTTAAAAAAATATTATTCAAGTAACCCAGAAAATTATATGGCAGAAAAAGTATATAGTCTTGATTAAGTTATTATTAATAACTTTATTAATATATATTTAATATATTAATAAATAGTGGTAGTAATAAATATTACCACAAATAAAAATGTAAATTGCAGATTATGAAGAAAAAATGTGTATAAATTATATTTTACAAAATATTATACATAATATTTGTTACATAAATTATTTATGTATTATATTTTAATAAATTATATGGAAAAAGTATAATAAATCAGAAAATAATATCTTTTAAAATTAGCTGTATATAATGTGATAATAATATTAAACAGTGAGAAAAATATCCTATTTATAAAAATCTAATAATTTTGATTATAATTATTTATAAAAACATATTGCAATAAAACCATGTTGGTATTATAAACTATCTAATTTGTAACACGATATGGGGTGTAGTATGAAAAAAATATTAGTTGTTATATTAGTATTGTTAAGTGTATCAATAAGTTATGCAAAAGAAAATAATACATTAACAATAGCATGGCCTACTAATGTAGGGCCTTTAAACCCACATGATTATGGTTCAAACGAAATGTTTGCTCAAACTATGGTATTTGATGGTTTAGTTCGTTATACTCCAAAAGGGGTTGAACCTGCACTTGCAGAAAGTTATGCTGTTAGTAAAGATGGCCTTACATATACTTTTAAATTAAGGGATGCAAAATTTTCAGATGGTAGCCCTGTTACAGCACAGGCTGTTGTAATGAATTTTGAAGAAATTATGAAAAATAAAGCTAACCATAGCTGGCTTGCTTTAGTGGGTATGATAAGTAAATTTTATGCAGAAGGTGATAAAACATTTGTATTAAAACTTTCTAAGCCATATTACTTAACATTAAACGAATTAAGTTTAACACGTCCATTTAGGATACTTGCTCCAAGTGGCTATAAAAATAATGGAAAAGATTTTAAAGCACCAATAGGAACAGGCCCATGGAAACTTATAGAAACAAAATTAGGGCAGTATGATATTTTCCAACGTAATGAATATTATTATGGAAAAAAACCAAAATTTGAATACATTAAGGTATTAGTATTGCCTGATGCAAACAGCCGTATAATAGCTTTAGAAACAGGTAAAATAGATATGCTTTTAGGTGAGGACATTTTTACTCTTGAAAATTTTGTTCGCCTTTCTAAAGATAAAAATATAACACCATATAAATCCGAACCAAAAATGACAAATATGATAGCCTTTAATACAGGTAGAAACTTAACAAAAGATATTAATATACGAAAAGCTATATTAATGGCTGTAAATAAAGACAATATCATTAAATATATTCTTTTAAATCAAGAAGTAAAGGCAGATTACATATTTAATCCATCTTTAGAATACTGTAATGTTGGGTTAAAACCATATAAATATGATGTAAATGAAGCAAATAAATTACTTGATAGCATAGGTTGGAAACAAAAAGGAATGTATAGAGAAAAAGATGGTAAGGTTCTATCCATTGATTTACACTATATAGGTATTGACCCAAAACAAAAAGCCATATCAGAAGCTTTACAAGCTGATTTAATGAATGTAGGTATTAAGTTGAATTTAAAAGCAGAAGAAAGCACAATATTTTATAATTTACAAGATAATGGTAATTTTGATATGATATTTAATAAAACATGGGGTCCACCTTTTGATTCAGGAACATTTATTGGTGGAATGAGGGAACCATCCCATGCAGATTATCAAGCACAATCAGGCTTAACAGAAAGGAAAGAAGTGTTAAATGCAATAAATAATATGTTAATTGCAACAAATAAAGAAGAAGTTGAATCAAAATATAAATATATATTATCTACATTACATAATCAGGCAGTTTATCTTCCTATAAGCTACGAAACAGATTTAGCACTTGTGAGAAAAGATAGAGTAAAAAATTTCCAATTTGGTAATATGGTAGTAGAATTTATGTTACATATTATGGAGCCAGTAAATGACTAATTATATTATAAAAAGGGTGCTGTTAGTTATTCCTATTATGCTAATAGTATCATTTATAGTATTTACAGTATTAAGATTTGGGCCGGTAGATCCGGCTCAGGCCTATTTATTAAATTCAAAAATACCACCAACAGAAGAAGCCTTATTATCTATTCGTCATGATTTAGGACTAGATAAACCATTTTTTACTCAATATCTTATATGGTTAAAAGGAGCATTAGTTTTAGATTTTGGTGTGTCATATATGACAAATCGCCCTGTATTTGATGACCTTATTTATTATTTTCCAACTACTTTGAAAATTACATTTTTATCTATGATAATTGTTATTTTTTTAAGTATCCCACTAGGTATTTTAGGTGCAGTAAAAAAAGACAGTATTTTAGATAAAGCAATAAAATTATTTTCATTTATTGGTGTTTCAACTCCTAGTTTTTGGTTTGGGTTTATACTACTATATATATTTGCATTAAAATTAAATATATTACCACCTTTTGGAATAGATACAGCTTCAGGATATATTATGCCAGTGATTACACTTTGTTTTATGTCTGTTGCAATAAATATTCGTATAACAAGAAGTAGTTTTTTAGAACATTTAAATAGTCATTCTATAAAATATCTTCAAATAAATGGTGTTAATAATAATGTAATAATGGGTAAATATGTTCTTAAAAATTCTATGCTGCCTATTATTACTTCACTTGGTATGCACTTTGGTGAATTAATAGGTGGTGCTGTTGTAGTAGAAGTGCTTTTTGCATTACCCGGTGTTGGAAGATATGTTGTAGGTTCTATATCAAACCATGATTATCCTGTTATACAATGTTTTATGATATTAATGACAGGTGTATTTATTTTGGTTAATTTAGTGATTGATATAATATATGTTTACATTAATCCTAAAATTAAATTTGGAGTATAATATGTTAGATAAAAAGCTGTTATTTTTGCTATTTATTTTATTTATTATAGTAATTAGTGCCATTTTTGCACCATTAATTGCACCACATAGCCCATATACTGTTGATTTAGCCAATAAATTTGCACCAATTAGTATGGAGCATCTATTAGGCACAGACCATTTGGGGCGGGATATTTTATCAAGATTAATATATGGAACACGTATGACTTTAATAACTGTATTAGTTACTATATTATTAGTTTTAATATTATCAATTATTATAGGAAGTATTGCAGGTTTTCAAGGTGGAATAGTAGATAATATTTTAATGCGTATATGTGATGTTTTTCTAACATTTCCTACATTTATATTAGCACTATTTTTTATAGGTGTATTAGGAGTAGGGCTTTTAAATGTAATTATAGCAATAGCACTTACCCATTGGGCATGGTATGCTCGTATTGTAAGAAGTATTGTGCTTGAAGTAAAAGAAAAAAATTATGTAACGGCATCTTCTTGTCTTGGTTCATCTAAAATAAAAATAATAAAAGACCATATTATGCCATTAGTATTATCTCAAGTAGTAATTTTAGCAACGCTAGATTTAGGGCATATGATGTTACACGTTGCAGGGCTTAGTTTTTTAGGGTTAGGAGTTCAGGCACCTACTGCAGAATGGGGAGTTATGATAAACGATGCAGCACCATATATAAGAGAACATCCAGAGCTTATAATATATCCTGGTTTATGTATTTTTACAGCAGTAGCAGTTTTAAATAGTCTTGGAGAAAAAGTGAGAGATATTTATAATAATAAAGCAAATGAAATAAATAATAATGAGTAAATAATATGAAAAAAATATTAGTGCAGGTTGAAAATTTACACGTTACATATAAAGAAAAAAATATACTTAATAATATATCATTTAATATATATGCAGGGGAGCTGTTATGTATATTAGGGCAATCAGGCAGTGGAAAAACCATGACTTCAAACGCATTATTAAATATGTTGCCTGTTAATGTGTTAAAAAATAATGGTAGTATTTTATATGATGGTAATATTTTTAGTGAAAATATTCGTGGTACATTTATAACAACCATTATGCAGTCGCCATCATCATGTTTTGATAGTGTTTTTACTATGAGAACACAGGTTAAAGATATATTAAAAGCAAATAATAAGTTATATAATGAAGAAAATGTTATAAATATTTTAGAAAAATTAAGCCTTAAAAATCCAAAAGAAATACTTGATTCTTACCCTTTCCAGCTTTCAGGTGGTATGGTTCAAAAAGTTATGATAGCTGTTTCTTTATTATTGGAAAGTAAAGTAATTATTGCTGATGAACCTACTTCTGATTTAGATGTATCAAGCCAAAAAGAGATTT
>CALADT010000182.1 GCA_937890655.1 uncultured Mucispirillum sp.
CATTAAAATTTACATACTCTGTTATAAATTTATATATTTTGATATTATGAAACTGAAATATAAAAAAATATTGTAACTTTACTAAAATACTTATTTTAACTATACCATATTACCCTTCTATGGCTATTATACTCTTATATTATAAAATAGATTATTATAAAGTTATATATTTTGATATTATAACACAGAAATTAAAAAAATGCTGTAACTTTACTAACACACTTATTGTAACTATAATATGTTACCCTTTTACGGCTTTTATACTCTTATATTATAAACTAGGATATTACAACTTATATATTTATATATTAACACACCAATATAAAAAAATCGCTACAACTAAACGAATACACTTAAAACCATGCCCTTGTATACTCTTATAGACCCCTATTATCCACTAAAATATTAAAATCTATATACATATTATAAAGTTATTTTTATAATAACATAGAAATATACTTTTTATACTGATTTATGGGTTTTATTTATGCAAATAGTTATTTTTAAACAAAAGAATACTATAAATAAAAAGTTATATAAACTAAAAGATATATAACTTACTTTGTTATTATACCTAATGATTTAAACAGGCGTAAAATAATTATATTGGTAATTCTCTTAATTTTTCAAATGTAGATATGATTTCATGATTATCAAGCTCTAATTGTTTACATTTTACATAGCCCATACTTTCATAAAAGGCAGTATTTTTAGGCATTGAGTTAGGTGTTTGTATTTCACTTCTAACATTTGGATATAAATGTTCAATGGCGAAAACAAGTTTCCTTCCTATACCCTTATTACGTTTTTCTTTTTTAACAATAACTGCCAAAATATTAATTGTATTATTAGATTCATAACCACAAATAACACCAGATATAGAACCATCTTCTTCCACTGCTTTTAAAAAGTCATATTTATTATAACTATTTTGTAAATCTTCCAAAGTAATAACATCATTAAAATACGGTAAATATGTAAGTAATGGTTCTTCTTTAAATATTGTTCCTTGTAAATTAAAAATATCTTCTAAATCATTTAACTCTACATTTGTTATTATCATACGTTACACCCTTTTTAGTATTATTTATATTGTATCAGAATTTATGAATATTGAAAGTATTTTTTTTATAATAAAAAAGGCAGGTTATAAAAACCTGCCTGATATAATTAATTATTTGAAGTAATACCAAAATACATTGGCCCTGATGTCATTTTTTTAGCAGCAGCCACAACATCATCTAATGTAACACTATCAATACCTTTTTCATAATTTAAATGGTAGTCTTTAAAATCAAGAACATATGAATACCCTATATTTTGAGCATGTGATGAAACATTTTCTTCTTCAAAAATATTTTTACTTTTAAGCCTATTTTTTGCTTTTTCAAGCCTAACTTTATCAAGTTTTCCATTAGCTATATCGTTAATAATATTCAAGGCTTCATTTTTAAACTTTTCGCCATTTCCTTTTGGCACAACAGCCATAGCACCAAATAAGCCATTATAATGATTAAATAAACCAATATCAGTAACATATATTGCAGTATTATTTTTATTTTTAATTATTTCATTAAGTAATGAATACTCACCACCTGATAAGATTTCTCCAAACACTTCTTCTGCATAAACAGTTTTAATATCCTGCATACCTGTTGGATAAGCAAATACAGCATAGTCCACGTTTACATCTGCTTTAAAGTTTTTAATAACAGGCGATGTAAAAGTTACACTATCTTCACCTTTATATGTTTTTCCTGCTGGAACATTACGTTTTTGATTAAAATATTTTTCTGCATATGATAATGCTGTTTTTTCATCTATATCACCTACTACAACTAAAGTCATATTTTCAGGATGATAAAACCTATTATAATAATCAACTATTTCTTCTCTTGTATATTCGCTTACAGTTTTTTCTGACCCTATAACCTGTCTTGAATAAGGTGTTCCTTCAAATAATGTAGCTTGTAAATCCTGCCACATTTTATATGACGGGTCATCATATTTTCTATTAATTTCTTGAATAACAACAGGTTTTTCCCTATCTATTTCTGTTTGTAATAATAAAGCATTAAACACCATATCACTTACAACTTCATAAGCTGCTTCCACTTCATCAGTAGGGATAGTTACATAATAATTTGTAACATCAAGGCTTGTAAATGCGTTATTATAACCACCTTTTGAATCAAGATATTCATCTATTTCTCCAGGTTTAAACTTTTTTGTTCCATTAAAAAGCATATGTTCAAGAAAATGGGAAATACCGGATATTTTATCATTTTCATTAACGGAGCCAGTTTTTATCCAACATTGAACAGATACCACCTTAACTCCAGGTATATA
>CALADT010000183.1 GCA_937890655.1 uncultured Mucispirillum sp.
TTGCTGCTTCAATAGCTGCGTTTAAGGCTAAAAGGTTTGTTTGGTTTGCAATATCGTTAATAACCCCTAAAATGTTACTAATTTGTTCGGAGCTTTCTGATAAGTGGTTAATTGTTTCTGAAAGTGAAACTGTATCTTTTTCTATATCACTCATTTCGTAACTAACTTTATCTAATTTTTCAGTTTCCTGCCTTGTGGCTTCTGCTGTTTGCTCTAATGAGTCCATATTATTAGATAAAGCATCACTTGTATTTTTTGAAATGTTACTTACATCCTCTATACCTTCAACCATTGTTGAAACTTGTTCTGATTGAGAATTAAATGTAGTTGATAGCTCTTCCATAGTAGCAGCAAGCTCATTATTAGCTGAAGCTACTTCTATAATAGCTGAACGAACTTCGCTAACTACATCATCTGTGGATGCGTTTAATACATTTATTGCTTCTAAAATAGAGCCTAGTTCGTCATGTCTTTCTATTTCAAGACGTGTAGTTAAGTCTTTATTTTGTGCCATTTCAAGGATAAGTTTTGCATTTTTACCAAGTGGAGAAAGCATTGCTCTTAATAAGAAATAAAGGATAAATACACCTGTTATAGATATTATTAAAATAACAAGGCTTATACCTAAAGATTGTTTTGTAATATTTGAAACAAGTTTATCTCTATCCACACCATATAATACAATGTAGCTATATGGAACATCTCCATGGTCTATAACAGGGATAACCTGACCTAACCTATCAGAACCACCTGTGCTATAATATTCTACTGGTTCTGTATAGCCTCTATCTTCACTATTAATTTTTCCATTAACAGCGTTTATAAGCTCTTTAGTAAATAAATCTTTATAGTTTTTACCTAAATATTTTGAATCAAGTGCGTTTGATATAAATCCTGATGTATGGATTAAAAATATTCTACCATCAAGCTCTTGGTTTACATACTGTTTTAAATAGGAATCAAGGTTTAAGTGGAAGTCTGCCATCATAACACCACGTACACCATCTTCTCTTACTAATGGTGCTGTTACAAATACAACTATTTTGTTACTTACAGGGTCTAGATAAGGTGCAGAAAAACTTACAGTTTTACTTCTCATGCCTTCTTTATACCAGTCTGATTCCTTAAAGTTATAGCCTGCTGGCACTTTGCTTTTTGATGAATTATTAACAACAAAAAAACCGTCTTCATAACCTACGGCAGTGTTTTCATAAATGTATAAATCTTTAAAATCATCTAATTTTCTACCAATGACATTTGCATCTTGGTTATGTGTAACAAATTGAGAATATGATTTAAGAGATAACTCTATTTCATATAATTTTTCATACACAATATCGCTTAAAAATAAAGCTACTCTGTATTGCATATTTTTAGTATAACTTAATGTGCTGTAAAAAAATATAGCATAGCTTGTAACAATAGCAGCAATAGTAATTGCAGCAATAATAATAGAGACAATTATAATAACCCTATTTTTTAAAGACATACTTTTTTTCATTATTCCTCCATTATGAAATGTTTTATTTTATATCTTTAGTATAATAAAAAGATTATTTATTATAACTTATTTTACCATATTCAATTTTCATACTTATAAATTAAGATATTACTAAAAATACTAAAAAATACTTTTAATAAATTAAGCTTATCATTCAATAAGTTTATAATAATTAATGGGGTATAACACTTATACCCCATTTTTAGATATATTGCTACTATATTTTAAACTGTTCTATTAAAGATTTTAAGTTATCAGTTCTTTGTTGTATGTGGCTAACTGTGTTATTTACTTCGTTTACTGCTGCATTACTTTCTTCTAAGCCTGCTACAATAACCTGCGTTTAAGGCTAAAAGGGTTGTTTTGTTTGCAATATCGTTAATAACTCCTAAAATATTACTAATTTGTTCGGAGCTTTCTGATAAATGGTTAATTGTTTCTGAAAGTGAAACTGTATCCATTTTTATATCACTCATTTCATAACTTACTTTATCCAGCTTTTCAGTTTCCTGTCTTGTGCCTTCTGCTGTTTATCAAATGCACCATGATGTAATAGGTATATTCTAGAATAATCAAAAATGATTAGATAAATACAAAAAATTTATTAATTTTAAACAAAACAATAAAATTTATCAAGTTATTGTGCTTGTAAAAATTGTTAATTATTAATAATAAAAATGAAAAAAATGTAATTATTTTTAACTATGTTTTTCACCGTAATTTATATGAGTTATAAGGTTATATATTCGCTTTACTTCTTGAAATAAGCAATCTTCATCTTTTGAGTTATTAATTATGAAATCGGCATATTTTAGCCTTTCTTCATTTGAAAGCTGGTTATTTATAATATTTTCTGCTTGAGTGTATGATATATTATCTCGTTCCATAACTCTTTTTATTTGTATATCTTTATTACAAGTAACAACTATTAAGTGTTCAAATGATTTATAGCTTCCACTTTCTATGATTTTAGCAGCATGGGTGATAATCACTGCTTTATTATCTTTTCCGTATATTGATGAACGTATTTTCTTTTCATATTCAAATATAGCAGGGTGGGTTATGCTTTCTAAGACTTTTAGTTTTTCTTTATTACTAAAAACAATCTCCCCTAGTTTTTTACGGATTATGTTTTTATTATTATCTAAAATATCACTGCCAAAATATTCTACTATTTTTTTATAGGCATCTTCATCTTTTTCCATAACTTTTCTACTTATTAAATCAGAATCAATAGTATAAAACCCTAGTTTTTCAAAATAAGTAGCAGCTAAACTTTTACCACAGCCTATACCACCTGTTAGCCCTATATTACGCATCATATAACTCTTTTATAATTTCCACTTGTTCTTCTTTTGAAAGTGAGGAAAGAAAGTAACAAAAATAATCTGCCTGAAAATCTCTGCATACTTGTGGCCTATTTTCATAGTTGCCACATTTACCGTTAGGAAGTAGAAATTTACAAGGTTCGCCTGCTGGTTTATTTAGTGTAGATATACTGTAAGCTATGCAACATACACCACACATATCGCATTCTATTTTACTCATAACCCCTCTTTAATAATAGTATTTGAAAGTGTCCCTAGTTTACTTATTTCTATATCTATTTTATCACCATGGGTAACACTAACTGCATCAGAAGGTGTGCCTGTTAAAATAACGTCCCCTGCATTTAATGTCATAATATGTGATATAAAAGATATTTGGTAAAATATGTCATATATCATATTATTAGTGGTGCCAGATTGAACAAGCTCCCCATTTTTATATGTTTTTATTTCTAAATCTAAATAGTTTGTATCTGTTAAAATATATTGTCCTAGTGGTGTAAATGTATCATATGATTTGCCTATGGTAACCGTTAAATCTTCTTTTGCCTGTGGAGAAGTTACATCGTTTGCAATGGTAAAACCTAATATATGGTTTAGCACGTGGCATTCTGATATATTTTTTGCTTTTTTAGATATTATAACAGCAAGTTCACCCTCTACTTTTACATTTTCCACATCTTTTGGAATAATAATATTACTATTATGGGAAGAAGTAGTTGTAGGTGGTTTTAAAAATATTTGTGGCTCTATTTTTTCACGGCTGCCGTTATAGTTTTTTCTAAAACCTATAATTTTAGATGGTAAAACAGGTGGTAAAATAGTAACATCTGACACTTTTTCCATAGTAGTAGTTAGTGAATAATCATGAAATATTGTGCCGTTTATACGTTTTATATATTCTCCGTCTAAAATACCCCTATATTCCACTTTTCCTTTAGCATACCTTATAAACTTCATGCACCACCCCATTTATTATTAATATAATCTGATATATTATGTGGACTAAGTGAATTATTTGCAAGTAAAAAAGATACTTCCTTTATAATTTCAGCAAATAAAGGGGAAGGTTTATACCCAAAACTTTGTAACAGTTTACCTGTAATTAATTCTGACCTATTATAATCAAGTGATAAATCTATATTTATAATTTTTTCTGCAAGCTCCATATTATTATAATCATACTTAAAAATAAGTGATATATTATTAATAATATTATGGTTATAAAAAACAAACTGTTCTAATTGGGTTTTATCATAATTTAATAAGCTATCATAATCTATTTTTTCATATTCTGTAATATATTTTTGTTCTTTTGATGTTAGGCCTAAATGTTCTATAAACTTTTTATCCTTTACCCAAATATATAAAAGTAGATGAAAATTATCTGTTTCTTTTAGTGCATTTAGTAATTTATTGTTATTTATTTTTGTAACATCAAGAATAGGCGATAAAATATTATTGCTTATAACATTTAATGTATATTCTATATATTTTCCTTGAAATATTTTTCTAAATTCTTCTAATATCCGTTCTTTTGCAGCTTTTTTTATTAATTCTTTTTTATTTTCCATAAGTTTTAATGTATCACTATCAATTATAAACCCATATGTAGCAGAAAACCTTAAAGCTCTTATTATCCTTAATGGGTCATCATCAAAAATAGTTTCAGATACTGCCCTTATGGTTTTGTTATAAATATCTTTTTCATCCCCTATTATTTCTCCATTTAAAGAACATGCTAAATAGTTTATGGTAAAATCTCTCTTTAATACATCTTCATAAATATTATTTCCCCTTAATTTGGATACATCTATAATATTATTATTTTTCATAATACGCATATTATCTTTAAAAGTAACAGGGTATGACTTTATATTTTTGCCAATAGCTTTTGCAAGGGATATATAATCTATATTTTCTGCAACCAAATCCACATCATGAATTTCTTTATTTAATAAAATATCACGGACAACACCCCCAGCAAAATATATCTTTGCCACTGTTTCCTGCTCTATTTTTTCATAAATGTGGTAATATGGTATAGTTTTCTGCAAAATATCTTTTGAAATTATTGACATTTTTGTAATCCCCGTTATATAGTAATATAATGACTAAAATAATTATAATATCAGACACACATTCTGCAACAATAGAAAAACTGCCACAAAAACTTATTAATGATATTAAGGCAGCAGATATTGTTATACACGCAGGCGATGCCGATACTATTAACTTTATAGACGAGTTAGAAGATATCTGCAAGCATTTATATGCAGTTAAGGGTAACTGTGATATAGGTTCTAAACTACCTACTCAGTTATTAGTAGATATTGAAGGTGTAAAAATAGGCATAAACCACGGCACAGGTAACTATAATAATGTTATAGATAGGCTTTATTATACTTTCAGCGAAGATGACCCACAAGTAATAGTTTACGGCCATACCCATGTTCCTGTTAATGAAGAAATAGAAGGTGTTTGGTTTATAAACCCAGGTTCTACATCTTTAAACAGGTCAATAAAATACGGCACTTATGCAGAGCTTATTGTAGAAAATAACTCTTTTAGTTCAAAAATTATAAATGCAGAAGAAAAATAAATTTACAGGTAAAAAAATGACTTTTAAGAATTTTACACACATCTTATTATTATTTATTTTTGTAATTATGCAAGGCTGTGCTGCTCAGTATGAAACAGAAGTAAAACGTTATGAAGATTATTTTCCAGCACATAATAACTCTAGGTTTCCAGAAGATAATCAGCAACAGCAACAGCAACAACAAGAGCAACAACAAGAGCAACAACAATCAAATAATGAATACGATGTTTATAGCTCTGAAGAATATTCAGAAGAAGAAGTAGAAATGGAAGTTGCTGAAAACAAATCACCAGAACAAAATAGTAGTATAGAAAAAAGTAATGTAACAGATAGTGGCAAAAACTATTCTGATGACGGTTTTTTTGAAGAAGCACCTGAAGAAGTGGAAACTCCAGTAGAACCACGTTCCTCAGGTAAATGTAAAGCAGTTCAAGCTCCAGGGCCTAAAAAAATAGGCAAACCATATAAAATCAATGGTGTAATGTATTACCCTATGGAAAGTGCAGACGGTTATAGCGAAGTGGGTATTGCCTCATGGTATGGGCCAGGGTTTCATGGTAAACTTACAGCAAATGGGGAAAGATATAACCAAAAAGCAATGACAGCAGCCCATAAAACTCTGCCATTACCTACACTTGTAAAAGTAGAAAATTTGGAAAACGGTAAAAGTATAGTTGTAAGGGTAAATGACAGGGGTCCATATTCTAAAGGCCGTATAATAGATTTAACAGAAGTTGGTGCAAGGCGTATTGGTATGATAGATAAAGGCACGGCAAAAGTTAGGGTTTCAGTATTATCAGAAGACCCAGACTGTTATGTTAGCCATGGGCAGACTGTAAATATTGATAAAGGTAATTTTGCAGTTCAAATAGGTGCTTTTACAGTGGAAGATAACGCAAAAAGGCTAGCAAGTAAATTTGGAAAACGTGCATATATTTCAAAAGGCTATGTTAATAATTTAGAATGGTCTAGGGTGTGGGTAACAGGTTATTCCACAAGAGAGCAGGCAGAATCAGCAGTTAATGGCGAACTAAGTGGCTATAACGGTGCATTTGTAGTAAGGTTTAAATAGGTTTATATATGAAAGATATAATAGAAAAAGCGTCTATTTTAGTGGAGTCATTACCATATATCCAAAAGTTTAGGGGCAAAACTTTTGTTATAAAATATGGCGGCCATGCTATGGAAAACCAGCAATTAAAATATAGCTTTGCAGAAGATATTACATTACTAAAATATGTGGGTATTAACCCTATAATAGTTCATGGTGGCGGCCCACAAATAAATGATTTTTTAGAAAGACTTAATATAGAAAGCCAGTTTAAAGAAGGTATGCGTGTAACTGATAGCAATGTTATGGAAATAGTGGAAATGACATTATCCGGCAAAATAAATAAAGAAATTGTTAGCTTAATTAATAAAGCCGGTGGAAAAGCTGTGGGTATATCTGGCAGAGATTCTAACCTATTAAAAGCTAAAAAGTTATATGTGGAATCAAAAAACCAAAATGGCGAAAAATTATTACATGATATAGGCTTTGTAGGGGAAGTAGAAGAAGTAAATGTTGATTTTTTAAATAATTTATCAGAAAACTATATTCCTGTTATTGCCCCTATTGGTATTGATTGTAATAGTAACACATATAATATTAATGCAGATACAGCAGCAGGCAGTATAGCAGGTAGTTTACAGGCAGAAAAACTTTTACTTTTAACAGATGTGGATGGAGTAAAGGATAGTAACGGTAACCGTATTTCTACAATATATAAACAAACAGCAGAACAGCTAAAAGAAGAAGGCACATTAAAAGGTGGTATGATACCTAAAATTGATTGTGCTATAAAAGCTGTGGAAAATGGCGTAAAAAAAGCACATATTATAGACGGTAGAATAAAACATTCCATACTTTTAGAAATTTTTACAGATTCCGGTATTGGTTCAGAGATAGTATTATGATATATAAAACACCTAAATTTTTCTTAAATGATATTGTTGCCCCTGCATGTAATGGGGATAAAGATATTATACAAGCCTTTACAGATATTCCACGTATATTATTTGTAGATGAAGGTATGAAACAAAAAGCATACGAAGATAAGGCGTTACCTATTGGTATGGGTCAAACTATTTCACAGGTAACAACAGTTGCAAATATGCTTTATATGTTAGAGCTATCTAAAAAAGATAATATTCTTGAAATAGGCTCTGGTTCTGGTTTTGTAACAGCACTTCTTTCCCGCCTTACAAACCATGTGTATGCTGTGGAACGTATTCCTGCACTAATGGAAAAAGCAAGAACCATTATAAAATCATTACGTATAACAAATGTTAGTATGAAAGTAGATGACGGTGGTAAAGGTTGGCAGGATTATGCACCATATAACAAAATAATCGCCTCAGCTGGAGCTACAAAAGTGCCACAATGCTTAATAGAACAGTTGCAGGAAGGTGGCATACTAGTTATACCTGTTAATAGTGTCCTTATGAAATATAAAAAAGAAAACGGCAATTTAATAGAAGAAAAAGGTATGGCAGTCTCATTTGTGGACTTTGTAGGAAGTTAAGAAGATTATTTTTCTATTTAGTTTTAAAAGATACTTCACAAAATAACTAAATATAATACTTTTATCATATGGAATATTCATTACAAGTAAATATAATTTCCATAGTTTCTTCGCTTGAAAGCTCAGAAAGACACGGTCGTAACGGGGGTTATTTGGTGCGAGAATTATAAAATATAAGTAATAGTAAATTAAAAATAATTATATATTATTTACTTTTACTATTTTTTTATTTATAAATAACTTTCCCATGCGACTGTCTACTCTGAACGCACGTGAAGAGTCTATAAAAAAAATTGTATTATTTTAAGATATTAATATGACACTGTTATAACGTGGGTAAA
>CALADT010000184.1 GCA_937890655.1 uncultured Mucispirillum sp.
TATTAAAGATAATATTGCAGATGCTTTTTTACAAAATACTCTTTTAAAACCAGAAGATTATTCTGTAATAGCTACTCTTAACTTAAATGGGGATTATATTTCTGACCAGCTTGCTGCTATGGTTGGTGGTATTGGTATTGCTCCTGGGGCTAATATTAACTATAATACAGGCCATGCAATTTTTGAAGCAACCCATGGAACAGCTCCCGATATTGCAGGTAAAAATATAGTAAACCCATGTTCAATGTTACTTTCTTTTGCAATGCTTTTTGAATATGTTTCTTGGACTGAAGTAAGTAATAAAATTAAACAAGCATTAGTAGAATCATTTGAAAATGGAAATGCTACTTATGATTTAGCAAGGTTTATGGATAACGGTAACGCCCTTTCAACATCTGACTTTGCAAAAAATATAATTAATTTAATAAGGTAGGTATATAGTTATGAGTTATGATAGCTTTTCTGAAGAATGTGCCACTGTAAAAGAACATTTAATTTATGATTTATCTGAAGCTATGCGTGAAGCATCTGATATGGATTTAAGCCTTTTTACAAAATATGATGTTAAACGTGGGCTTAGAAATGAAGATGGCACAGGGGTATTAGTGGGGCTTACTCGTATAGGTAATGTTGTAGGCTATGAAAAAAGTGAAAACGGATTAACCCCTATTCCTGGAAAATTATTTTATAGAGGCATTGATATTAATGATATGGTGTATGCTTTATTAAAAGAAAAAAGACTTGGTTTTGAAGAAGTAGCATACCTACTTTTATCTGGTAATTTACCAAATAAAACCCAGCTTGATGAATTTAAATGCACTATTGCTTCTGAAATGCCATTAGAGAAAAAAACAAGACTGCACTTAATTGATTTAGAAGGTTCAGATATTATGAATATACTAGCTAGAACAGTTTTAGAAATGTATATTTATGATGAAAACCCAAATGATGTATCTCAAAGTAATTTAATGCGTCAGTCATTATATTTACTAGCAAAATTCCCTACTATAATCTCCTATGCCTACCATGTTCTTCGTCATGCTTATAATGGCAGAACAATGCATATAAGGCACCCACGGGAAGATTTATCCATTGCAGAAAATTTATTATTTATGCTTAAAGGGGAAGATTATACAGAGCTTGAAGCAAGAACTCTTGACTTATTATTACTATTACAGGCAGACCATGGTGGTGGTAATAACTCTACATTTACAGTAAGAGTTACAAGCTCTACAATGACAGATACATATTCATCTATTGCAGCAGGTATAGGTTCATTAAAAGGCCCACTTCATGGTGGAGCAAACCTTATGGTGGCAGATATGCTTGAACATTTGAAAAAAAATATTATCAAATGGAATGACCAAGATGAAATAGATACATATCTTTATAGAATGCTTAATAAAGAAGTTTATAATAAAACAGGGTTAATATATGGTATAGGCCATGCTGTTTATACAATTTCTGACCCTAGAGCATTATTATTAAAAGAATTAGCAAGAGATTTAGCTAAAGAAAAAGGCAGAGCAGAAGAAATGGCATTTTTAGAGTTAGTGGAAGCAAGAGCTATATCTTCCTTTACTAGTTTCAAAAAAGGCTCTAATAAACGTGTATCTAGTAATATTGACTTTTATTCCGGTTTTGTTTATGACATGATAGGCATACCTAAAGAAGTATTTACTCCTTTATTTGCAATGGCAAGAATTGTTGGCTGGTGTGCCCATAGAAATGAAGAAATAACCTTTGCTGGTAAAAGGATTATTCGCCCTGGGTATAGAAGTATCGCACCTGAAAAACCGTATATTAATTTATATAATAGATAAGTAAACATTATAATGACCCTTTTTATAGGGTCATTATATTATTATAATATATTTATATAAATATGTAGATATTATAAACATTCTTAATTCATTAATT
>CALADT010000185.1 GCA_937890655.1 uncultured Mucispirillum sp.
TTCTTTTCCCTCGCTAATAATACGTTGAACATTTTCTATAAATGTATTTATATGGTCTGATAATTCGCCTAACTCATCTTTAGATGTAATACTGATTCTTTTAGTTAAATCACCATCCCCACTGGTTAAGTTACTAACTCTATCCACTAACACATTTAATGGTTTAATAACACTAGCATTTAATATAATTATAATAAATATTGCTGCTACAATTGTTAATACTGTCATAATTATATTTGAAACTAACGCACCTTTTTGACCTATAACAATACTATCTGAAGCTTTACTTAAACCTTCAAATAATACATTTTCTAAACTATCTACTTGGTGTAAAAATTTATCTTGAGTTTGTCTTAATTCATTACTTGCATTACCATATTGAGTAAATACAGGGTATGATTTATTTACAAGTTCATTAGTAGCCACTATTAATTTTGATAACTTTTCTAACTCTTTTTGGTTATTTGGATCTCTAGATAATTTACGAGAATCATTTACAAGTTTATCTATATTATCAATATATGTATGAAGTGATTTGAATAATTCAGGTGATGTATTTGTTCCTGATAATATTTCATCAACAATAGCTACCATTTGTATAGAATATTCTTTAGCAGTCGATATTTTATCTATTAAAAATATAAAATTACGGACAGTTTCCCTATCCCCTTCTTCAATAAAATTATTAATAAGACTAGTAGAACGTTTATGAACTTTTTCAATAGAAGTATCTATGCCTGTAGCTAATTCTTTAAACTTTCCTGCACCATAAACAATCATTTTAAATGCATCAACTGTTTCACTTGCTTTTGTGTTATAAAGTGTTCCTGTTGCAAACATTTCATGAACATCATTATCATATTGACCCAATTCTGCTTTATATTTTTCAATGATTGTTTGTAACTCTTTCAAATGAACAGAACGAGCAGGGTCTTGAATAGTTGCAATATGCGAATCTTCATGAGTTGCAATATACCTTTCAACAGAACTTGAAACAATAAACGCATTAGTTTTTACATTTGAGGCTGCTAAACTTGCAGATAAATATGCTTCATCTAATGCAACAGCATGCTTTATTCCATTTATACTTGCCATAACAGAAAATATACTACCAATTATACTAATTAATGCTAACGTTATAGTAAAAATATTAATTTTCTTTGCAATTGTAAGTTTTAACATATTTTAATGTTCTCCTGTAAGATTTTAATACCATATATATATTTTTTCTGTTATATGTCAAGATTTTTTTTTAAGATTTTTAAATATAAATTAATGTTAAATTTATACTAAATTACTATAATATATATATTTTTTGTAAATTTGCGTGAACAATATTTTATAATATTTTTTATATTCTACCATTTTATATTAAAAAAGCAGGATAAACAATACCCTGCTTTTACTATTTTAATAAATTATATATAACTTCTTGCACCTACATATACTTTGGTCCAATATTTATTACTTAAAGAATCTGTCCTTACAGTAGTCCCTTTTCGTGGAGCATGAATAAATTTACCGTTACCAACATATACACCAACATGACTTACTTTTTTACCACCTGCAGTTGCAAAAAATACTAAATCTCCTTTTTGTAAATGTTTTTTATATACAAAACGGCCTGCTTTAAACTGGTCTCTTGAAACTCGTGGAATAGATAAACCATTAAGACGATATACAGCTCTTGTAAGACCACTACAATCTATTCCTGCTGGAGTATTACCACCCCATACATAAGGTGTTCCTATATATTGATATGCTGTTTTTACAATTTCATTACGAAGATAATTTGAACCTTGTTTTTTTGTAGGTGCAGAACGTGATTTATGTAAAGCATAGCTTTCAGGAATAACAACAAAAAACTCCCCTATTCTTCCTTGAGCTTGTAATTGCCTACCCCTTCTTCTAGCATCATCTATTGTTTGGTAGCTACCAAAACGCACTTTGTATATAGTTCCATCTCTAAACATGAAAGCATCTAAACCTTTTTCAATTAATGAGTCAACAAATCTACCTGCATTATTTGGGTTTTTAAAAGCACCAACTTGTATAGAATAACCTTCTTTATAAATTGGTAATTCGTTATCGCTTTCATAAGATGCTGAAGCACATCCTGTTAAAAATAAAATAACAATACTAAAAAAAATAGATAATCTTTTCATTAAAACCTCATAACAGAATTATATGGATAATCCATATTTTAATAAACGGAAATAAAACTTTTAAAGTGATTTTTTAAAAAATCACTAGATTATACAAAAATTTTATATTTAATACAATAAAAATATATCTTTTAGCACATTAATTGCAAAATT
>CALADT010000186.1 GCA_937890655.1 uncultured Mucispirillum sp.
AAACAGCTTATTGAAACAAAATAAAGAAGTTGTTAAAAAGCGTATTGAGAATATGCTTATAAAGTTTGAGGAATAACTACTGGAAATGAATTCTATTGAGTTAAAGATTATAGGCCAGTCATTACGTGTTAGTGTTGCAGAAGGTCAGGAGCAATATTATCGTGATATTGCAAAAGAGCTTACTGAACAAATAGACGAATTTTTAAAAAAAGCGACTCTTAGGTCTGAAATTAAAGCGACTGTAAGTGTAGCATATAAATTATTGCTTGAAAATAAGCAACTAAAAGAACAACTCTCTTGTTATGAAAATATTGATAACAGGATTGATGATTTAATTAATAAATTAGATGATTAGATAATTAAATATATTGAATCCCCTGCAATGTTAGTATTACTTTATGACATTCTGGAGCCAACACTTTTTATATTTTTGTCGCGATGCATGTTGTGGTGTGCAAGTCGGGCTTGTACTCGAAAGCCTAAAGCAACACAGAGTGGCGCCTGTTTAAAACAGGCTACAGTGTCAAAGGTGTTACGGCATATGTGGGGGTTACTTTATAATTGTCGTTGTTTGAATAAACACGGATTAATATAGATTTAATGGATTAATTATAATGAATTTAGCTGATGCAATGCGTCCGCATTCATTTGATGATATAGTTGGTCAGGAGCATTTAACTTATCCTGATTCTTTGTTAATATCGTTAATAGAAAGCGCATCTTTTGATTCTATTATGTTTGTAGGCCCTCCGGGCACAGGTAAAACTAGTATGGCGGAGGTTATAGGGCGAAAGGTAGATTGCCCTGTATATAAAATACATGCTGCTGTAAGTGGTGCTTCTGATTTAAAAAAGCTATCAGAAACTGCAGTATATGAAAGAAATGTAATAGTTTTTATTGATGAAATTCATAGATATAATAAATCTCAGCAAGATATACTGTTAAAACTAATTGATGACAGAAAAGTCAAATTAATCGGCGCTTCTGCTGAAAATCCATATTTTAATCTTGTTCCTGCTTTACGTTCTAGAAGTATTATGTTTACTTTTAAACCTATTAGTGATGATGGTTTTAATAAGTTATATAATAAATCAGTAGAGCAGCTAAAAATTATGCAGCGAGTTTCTAATATTGAAGAAAATGGTGCTTTAAAACATATTATCTCTTTAGCTCAAGGAGATGGTAGGCGATTTTTAAACCTATTAGAAATTTCTGCTTTAACTGGTAAAAAAGAAAATGATACTTTATTTCTTTCCACAAAAGAAATAGAAAGTATTATGCCTGTTAATAATTTTTCAGATGATGAATATTATTATGTGTTATCTGCAATGATTAAAAGTATCCGTGGTAGCGACCCTGATGCTGCATTATTATGGTGTTTTAAATTAATTAAAAGTGGTGTTTCTCCGGAAGCTGTTTTTAGAAGATTAATGATTTCAGCATCTGAAGATATAGGTAACGCATACCCTGACGGGCAAATATTTGTAAATGCTTGTTATAACTCCTTTATGAATGTAGGTGTTCCTGAAGGTTATATTATATTAGCACATGCTATTACATTTTTGGCATCTTGTCCAAAAAGTAATAGAAGTTATAACGGATACCATTTGGTAATGGATTATTTATCAAACCATGACCCAAATGTTCCTGATAATATCAGGCAAAATAATCAAGGATATAAATATCCTTTTGATTATGGTAATTTTGTTATGCAAAAATATATGAAAGATAATTTATTGTTTTATAAACCATCTGATTTTGGTTTTGAACAGAAAATAAAAGAACGACTTACTAAATTATGGAATACTTATAAAGATTATGAGTAAAAATATTTTAAGAAGGGAAATAAAAGAAATAAGAGATTCTCTTACTGATAGTGAAATAGGTAGAATGTCATCTATTATTACTGAAAAATTTTTAGAAAAGTATTCCCATTTAAATGTTTTTTTACTTTATTACCCTTTAGGTAATGAGGTAAATACAATAAGCTTAATTAGTAAGTTAAATTGTTTAAATAAAGAAATTTATTTGCCAGTGATTAATGGCCTTAATATGGAGTTTAGAAAGTTTAGTAGTTTTTTTGAACTAAGAGTAGATAGATACGGTATTTTAGAGCCTACTGGTAATTTGTTAAATGTTATTCCAGATGTTATGTGTGTTCCTGGAATAGTGTTTGATGAAGAATGTAATAGAATAGGTTATGGTGGTGGTTTTTATGACAGATATCTTACAAATAAAAATAACTGTTTCACTTCCGCACTAGCTTATGATTTTCAAATTGTAAAAAAGATTGAAACTGAAAGTTTTGATATACCTGTAAATGAAATATTTACAGATAAACGAATTATTAATAGGAGGAAATAATGGGTTATATAGCAATAATAGGACCTGTTTGCGTATTAGTTGGCTTAGTAGTAGGTTATCTTTTCGCAAAAAAACTAAAAGATGAAGAAAATAAAAAATTAAATAATACTGCAGAAGATATTATTTCAAAAGCTAAACGAGAAAGTGATGAAATTATTAAGGAAGCAAAACTTGAATCAAAGGAGCTTATTTTTAAAGGACGTCAAGATTTAGAAAAAGAAATTAAAGAGAAGAAAAAAGATATTAGTTACATTGAACGTAAACTAGAAGCAAGAGAAGAATCTTTAGAGAAAAAAATGGAAGCTGCTATTAAGAAAGAAGAACAGCTTGTAAAACGTGATCAAGAATACGATAAACGTATGAAAGATATTGATGTTATTAAAGCAAAAAATGAAGAAATTAAGCAAAACTTAATTAAAGAAGTGGAACGTGTTGCTTGTATGACTGGTGAAGAAGCTAAAAAAATGCTTATGGTTCAAATGGTAGATGAAGCAAAACAAGATGCAGCAAGGTCTATAAGAGAGCTAGAAGAAGAAGCAAAAAATGAATCAGAAAAACGTGCAAGAAGTATTATTTCCACAGCTATTCAACGTTGTGCTTCAGAATTTACAAATGATATAACTGTAACACTTGTTAATCTTCCAAGTGATGAAATGAAAGGTAGAATTATAGGTAGAGAAGGTAGAAATATTAGAACTTTTGAAACTATCACAGGTGTAGATATTATTGTAGATGATACACCAGAAGCAGTTATTTTATCGTCATATGACCCATTTCGCAGAGAAACTGCAAAATTAACATTAGAAAAATTAATAACAGACGGCAGAATACATCCTGCTAGAATAGAAGAATTACACCAAAAAAGCAGGCAGGAAATGGAAAAACACATTTTAGAGCTTGGTGAAGAAACTGTTTTTAATTTAGGTATTCATAATATTAGTCAAGAAATACTTAAATTAATAGGTCGCTTAAAATATAGAACAAGTTATGGTCAAAATGTTTTAGGTCATTCTATTGAAGTTGCAACTATTGCAGGTATTATGGCAGCAGAATTAGGAATGGATCCAAAAGTGGCAAAACGTGCTGGACTTTTACATGATATTGGTAAAGCTATTGACTATGAAGCAGAAGGTTCTCACACAACAATAGGTGTGGAAGTTGCCAAAAAAAATAAAGAAGACTGGCGTGTTATTAATGCAATAGCCAGCCACCACGGTGAAGAAGAATTTAAATGTATAGAAGCAGTGTTAGTTCAGGCAAGTGATGCCATTTCTGCATCTCGTCCTGGAGCTAGAAGAGAAGTGTTAGAAAGCTATATTAAACGTTTAGAGCAGTTAGAAGATGTTGCATCATCTTTTGACGGTGTATCTAAATCATTTGCAATACAAGCTGGTAGGGAAGTGCGTATTATAGTAGAGCCAGATAAAGTAAATGATGATGGACTTGTAATGCTTTCAAAAGATATATCTAAAAAAGTAGAAGAAGAATTAACTTATCCTGGACAAATAAAAGTCATGGTAATAAGAGAATCTCGTGCTATTGAATTTGCAAAATAGTTATTAAACTTTAAAAGGTCAGGTAAATACTTGACCTTTTTTATTATATATTTTTATTTTAATTAGTAGGTTAGTAAAGTTGAAATATTTTATTTATTAAATATGCTATTAACTTGGCACTGTAAAAAATTTTGTGTAAAAGAAAAAACTGTGTTATAAAAAAGAATAAGGAGTATTACATGAAATTTGAAGAACAGTTAAAACATTTTAAAGAAAGTCTAAATTTTTAAGAAAAATTTTGGAGTATCAGACTATAATGAATTGATGAAATAAATCAAGAAGATAATTATAGAAAAAGCCTTAAATAGCGAACTAGATTATCATTTGGTTGAAGATTCAGCAAATAACAGCCGTAATGGATATAGTAGTAAAACGATTCAAACAGAAGCAGGTAAAATAGAGTTAAGACTCCACGAGACCGTAATTCTAGCTTTGAGCCAATAATAGTGAAGAAAGGACAGCGTAAAGTAAGTATATTAGATGACCAAATATTAGCCTTATATGCTAGAGGAATGAGTACGCGTGATATAGCATCAACCTTTGAAGAAATATATGGAGTAGATATATCTCCTTCGTTAATATCTCGTGTAACAGAGAATGTAATGGAAAGTATCCTAGAGTGGCAAAATCATCCATTAGACCCAGTATATCCTATAATATTTTTAGACTGTATAGTGATTAAAGTAAATCATGATAAACGAGTGATAAATAATTCAATTTATCTTGCGTTGGCTATAAATATGGAAAGGAAAAAAGAACTACTTAGAATGTGGATAAGTGAGAATGAAGGGTCAAAATTTTGGATGCAGGTATTAACAGAAATAAAAACACGAGGAGTAAAAGATATTTACATAGCAAGTGTATTGGTATTTAAACACAAGAATAGAAAAACTTCTTTTTGATATACAAAACCTTTCT
>CALADT010000187.1 GCA_937890655.1 uncultured Mucispirillum sp.
TACAACTTGTGGTGGTATATAAGCATAACTTATAATATAGCCTTTATTTCTATAATATTTAGTAATAACATCAGCTGCTTCATTTAACTGCTGTAAAGTTAAATTACGTTCAATGTAATCACTTAAAGCCATTTGTAAATCTTTTTTATCTATAACCCTGTTACCTGTTATATCAAAATTAGATACATATACAGTTTCTGCTGATGTTTCTTGTGGAAGTTTATCTAATAACTCTTTTTCGGTAATAATCTTGGCATTTTTATCACGAGGAAAAGGTGTATTTCTATAATCTTTATTAAAACTATCATCAATTACACCACTCATTCCCATACCGTTAACTTGTGATTGAGCATAACATGACATATAACTAAATAAATAAAATACAACAAAAATAGGCAAAAATAACCACTTTTTCATTAAACCCGCTCCAAAATTATGAGTAGTTTTATAATTTATAATATAATTATCAATTTATATGCCAAAATTATGAACCTATAATTAGACAATTATTATAAAATAATCAATTTTTATAAATTTATCAACATAAATTTTTAATATTTTACAAATATAATTGCTTTAGTATTAATTATTAATCTTAATTAAAAATTATTTATAGATAAAATAATAATAATAAGTTTATTATATAATATAAAATTTAGTATTAATAAGAGAACATAACAAAATATAAATAAATATAAAAGGATAAAAATAATTAAGGGAAAGTAAAAAAATAAGGGGAAATAATCCCCCTTATTTTATATATCTTTTTTAATAATTGCTAAATTTTTCTGAGCTACACTCATTAATAGTTTAATCCTATTTAATTGGTTTACTTCGCTTGCTCCTGGGTCATAATCAACTGCTGCTATATTAACGTTATCATAAGCTACACGAAGTGCTTTCATTACCCCTTTACCTGTAACGTGGTTTGGTAAACAAGCAAATGGTTGAACACAAAGGATATTTCCTACACCACCCTCAATTAATTCTACCATTTCTGCAGTTAATAACCAACCTTCACCAGACTGGTTACCTAATGATACTATTTTCTCTGCTAAATGTGCTAAATCAAAAATATTAGGCATTGCTTCAAAGTGTTTACTTTTTCTTAAGGCTTTACGCATTATATTTCTTTTATGCTCTATCATCCAAATAATATAGCGGGCAACGTATCTACGCACTTTAGAACCTGCCATATATTTACTTCTATAAATATCATCAAAAGCACTATACAATACAAAATCCATAAAATCAGGAACTACTGCTTCCCCACCTTCACGTTCTATAACTTCCACTGCTTTATTATTAGCATCAGGGTGAAATTTAATGAGAATTTCCCCAACTACACCTACACGTGGTTTACGAGTTTCAACCATATCTATTTTATCAAATTCTTCTACTATATCAAAAACATCTCTTTTAAATTGACGCCAGTTATAATTATAAACATTTCTAGCACAAATATCTGCCCATTTTTTATAAAGAGTTTCTGTTTCGCCTTTTACTTTTTCATATGGCCTGCACCTATAAAGCATTCTCATAAGTAAATCACCATATAAAATACCCATAATCATTCTTCTCATCATAGGCATAGTAACTTTAAATCCTTCATGGGATTCCATACCATGCAGATTAAAAGAAAGAACAGGTATATGGCTTAACCCAGCTCTATTTAAGGCATTTTTTAACCAGCCTATATAGTTAGTAGCACGGCAGCCGCCTGCTGTTTGAGATATTAAAACTGCTACTCGTTCTGTATCACAATCAGGGGACATAACATGGTTTAAAAGTTGCCCTACTGCTACAATAGCAGGAAAACAAGCATCGTTATTAATATGTTTTAAACCACATTCTATATCACTTCTATCAGTTGTTTCTAACACTTTTACTTTATAGCCCTCTGCAAGTAATGCCTCTTTCATCATATGCATATGTATTGGAGATAATTGAGGTATTAAAATAGTATGGGTT
>CALADT010000188.1 GCA_937890655.1 uncultured Mucispirillum sp.
AGCAAAAGCATTGTATACTATCTTTATCAATGCTACAATAAAAACAAGAAAAAAAAGTATATGTTTTTTCATATAACACCTCAGTTTATTATATTATTAGTCGTAAATTATTGTAAAAAGTTACAATAATTTATAGTATTTAGTTATAATTTATACAACCTTTATTTTATATGTATATTATTGATTTACTTCATTATTTTATAAATCATAGTTTTTATATTTATTATATAATATTATTTACTATCTTCATGCCATATAAAATATGTCTTTAAGATATTTATTATTAAAATCACAATACCTTATAAGCTATTATTTTTTACATGGCTTATTTTAAATATATTATTTTTTATAAAATAAAATTTATAATATATTAATATTATTGTATTTTCTCAAAATATTCGTTTATGCTTTTTGCTGTTTCATAAGATATGATTTTAACGGAGCTTTCACTATTTCTCATCATTGCACTATATGTAAAATTATGACTACCGGTATAAATAATTTTATTATCAATTAAGCAAAGTTTTGCATGTAGTTTTTTCTCAATGTTATCATATTTTATGTTTATGCCATTTTGTGCTAAATATTTGGCTGTTTTTTCGTTATATTTGTTTGATAAATCGTCTTCATATTTAGATTTTTCAAATATCATTGTAACATTAACACCACTTTTTGCAGCTTTTACTAATGCAGAGGTTATTAATGGTAAGGGTTCTTGTAAGTTATCCATATTATAATTATCTATTTTATACATAAATAAAGCACATGTAATACTTTCTTTTGCCTTTGATATATCTTTTACAAATGAAGCAACATATTCATTATCGTTTAATATAACAAAGGTGCCTTCTTTATTATCATCAGATAATACAATATTACTAATAAAAATACAAAGTGCGAAAAGAATAGGGGACATTATTTTTATAATAGTAATTATATTGAAATATTTTGTTCTATTGCCTGCCATATTTCATCTTTTCCTTGACCTGTCATGGAAGAAAAAATTATTAAATTATCTATACTAATACCAGATTTGTCAGAAATTAGTTTTACTTGTTTAAAACGCTGGTTATTTGATAACTTATCTGATTTTGTAAGAACGGATATAAGTGGAACATTTCTTGATTTCATAGCTTTTATCATTTTCATATCATCATCATTAGGTATACGTCTAATATCTAATAATAATACACATAAAGCTAGGTTTTGGCGTTTTGCAAAGTAGTATTCTATTAATTTACCCCATGCAGCTCTTTCTGCTTTAGAAACTGCAGCATAACCATATCCTGGTAGGTCTGTAAATATATATTTAGAATCAATATTAAAAAAGTTAATCAGCCTTGTTTTTCCAGGAGTATTACCTACTTTTACAAGTTTTTTTCTATTGAGTATTTTATTAATCATGGAAGATTTACCCACGTTACTACGGCCTGCAAAACATATTTCAGGTAAATCTGTTTTTATAAACTGCTCTGGTTTTGCAGCAGAAAGGATAAATGTTGCTTCCATTATTAAATAACACCCATATTTTTAAGTATATTAGTTAAATCAAAATTTTCATGTTTAATAGGGCAACCTGCTGCATTTTTATGGCCACCACCACCATTATTTTCTGCTATATGGCGAATATCTACATCACGTCTTGAACGGAGAGAAACTTTTTTGCCTTGAGCATTAATAAGTATAACATAATCAGAAATATCTTCGCTAATAATATGGTTGCCAAGTTCTGAAGCATAGCTTTCAGCAAAAACAGCAGTAAATGAATAGCCTTCTTTATCTTTCATTGTAACAATATTACGCATTGCTTTTTTAATGTAGGAATTTCGGCGTTCTTCTTCTAAAGCTATTAAAAGTTTTTCTGTATCAGTAAAACCTTTATATGGTTTATTTAAGAAACGGTCTTCCATACGAGTAATGCCTAAAAGGTTAAAAAGAAGGCCCATATTTAAACTATCATCTCTTTTAAGAAACCACATATCTACATCATTTATACATTTAGCAAATTCTTCATATTCTTCTGCTTTACACCCATTTTCTATTAAATATTCATAAGTAAGCAATGTAGCACATTTTTTAATATTATGGTATGTAAAAGGAAAATCTTTTAAAGGCTCACTAGAAATATGATGGTCAATAATAATAACATCTTTTTCCCCTGCAAGCATTTCAACCATACCATAACTAGGTGATACATCAGTTATAATAATTCTATCATAGTATTGGTAGTTTTCTTCAATATATGAATCAATATCATCATAACCTAAGTATGCAGTTTTTATATTTCCTGGCATAAATTTTTTAATTAAAACTCCACAGCCAAGCCCGTCTAAATCATTATGAGAGATATGTAGTGTCTGCATTTATCTAAAACCTTATTCTTTTTCTTGTGGCCAAGTGATTTTACCACCATGGTCTGCAATATATGTTATAACACCTAAATTTATTAAAGTGAACAAGCTGTATATTGATTTAACAGGGTTATAGTTTAAAACTGTATCTAAAAGTTTTAAATTGCCCCATATGCTATTACCACCAGTAAGTTCATTATAGCCTATAAACACTGTAATTACAGAAGTAACCATTAATACAGCAGAACCTATAATTTTTTTCTTTAATATTGGGTTTGCAAAGCCGTTATAGTTAATGTAGAAACTTAAAGCACCTGATGCTATTGCTGGTAATGTAAAAAGAATTGAAAAAGCAGTAGCTATTAAACCAGAAGCTGTTATAATAGTTGCAGTAATAGAAGCACCGTTCATTAAATATAATACGATACTAAGAATTTGTGCAAAAAATGCAAAACCTAACATACCAATAGGGAAGTGAATAACTTTTGGGTGTGGGTGATTTTTTTTATACCATTTCATTCTGCTAATCATTTTTTGGTCAAGTTCTGAAATCATAGCATTAGAATCAGGAACAATAGTATCTCCACTTTCTTGTTGGTTGCTTTCTGCTACATTACCATCATCTAATGCACCAACTTCTTTAAACCTAAAAATATTTGCTTCACCATGTGGGCTCATACCAATAGAATCAGTAAGGTCTTCCCCTGCATGAAACCTACCCATATGTGTGCCACCTGTCCAGAAATCGCTTCCTGTAACATCATAAACTTTACCCTTATAAGCAATATAAGCTGGTTTTCCGTCTTTTCCGTTAAATTCTTTTAACTCTTCTCTAGTCATTTTAAACTCCATAATTTTAGTGATTTGCACTTTTGCATATTTATATACATAGCAATATATAGGATTTCAAGTAAAGATAGTAATAGTTACTAATTTTGTACACAATTTACTTGACTAAAGCATAATTGCCTTGTATTTCACTATATTTTTTACTATATTTTTTTGAAAGTTGGTTTAAGAACCTATCTTCTTCGCTATAAATACAACCACAATAGTTTTGCCTGTATATTTCTAAATCTTTTGAAATATCAATACCTTCTTGCCAGCCTTCTCTAAAATCATCATAATAAAAAGGTATGTCATATTCTTTTGATGCTTTTTCTGCTAATTCAATAATAGCATCATGGTTTTGCATTTTGCTATATAAAAGGCTTGAAGAAAAGGCTTCAAAATTAAGTTCTTTTGCTTTTTCGGCAGTTTTCATAAGCCTTCTTTCGTAGCAGTAAGCACATCTTTCATTTTCATGATAAACGTTTTGGCGTAGAAATTCTGTAAGCCCGTAATAGTCTTCCACAATACATTCTATATTATAATGACGAGAAACAAGCACAGCACCTTCCATACGTTTATAAAACTCCTGCACAGGATGAATGTTATGATTAAAAAAATAAGTAGTTAATTTATGGCCTTGAGCCTGCATTTTTATAATAGGATAAATAGAGCAGGGCCCACAGCACTGGTGTAATAATATTTGCATACACATATTTACTACATATTTTTTCATATATCAATAATAAAATATCATAATTTTATAATTTTTTTTAAAAATTTTACTTGTATTTATTTATTAAGCAATTTATTATATAAACTTATAATTTATATGGAGGCAAAATATGTCATATAAAAAATTAGTTGCTATTGCAGTAATCTCTATAATGTCATTATTTGCAATTACAGGTTGTAAAAAATCAGGAGATGCTAAAACTGATGAAAATGTTTTAGTTATTGGCGGCCAAAATCCTGAAACTGGCCCTATGGCTGATTATGGTTCAAAAACTGTATTAGGTGCTAAATTAGCCTTTGAAGAAATTAATGCTAATGGTGGTATTAATGGTAAAAAAATTGTTTTTGATAGCCATGACAGTAGGGGAGAAAAAACTGACGCTGTTAACTTAACTCGTCGTTTAACTAAAAATAATGTTTGTGCTATAATTGGTGAAATTACTTCTGGTGGTTTTTTAGCCATGAGAGAACGTGCAAATGATGCTGGCACAGTTGCTATTTCAACTGGTGCAACAGTTGAGCATGTTACTGAAAAAATGGTTGGTAATAAGTATGAACATATTCCTTTTGCATTTAGGAATACTCTACGTGATTCAGAAGGTGCACCAAGCCTTGTTAATTTTTTAGTTCAAAATAAAGGTTTTAAAAAATTTGCAATTATTACTTCTATGAATAACGAATACTCAGTTGCTCTTTCTGGTTTTTTTAGAGATGCTGTAAAAAATGCTGGTGTAACAGTTGTTGCAGAACAGTCTATTAATGACGGTGATGCTGATGTATCTGCTCAAATTACTTCTATTAAAAATAGTGGGGCTGATGCAATTATTTTCACAGGTTACTACCAAGAAGCAGCTCGTATATTAACAACAATGAAAAACCAAGGTGTTACAGCAAAACTTGTAGGTGGGGACGGTTTTCAATCTCCTGATTTATGGAATTTAGCAGGGGATGCTGCAATAGGAACAATTTTCTATTCAGGGTTTTCTCCAGAATCTGAAAGAGAAAATATTAAAATATTTAAAGCAAAAATGTTAGAAATAGGTAAAGAAGCAGACACTTTTTCAGCACAAGGCTATGATGCTGCATATTTACTTGCAGAAGCTATGAAAAAAGCAAATGTAACAGATTGTTCTGATGCTTCTCAACGTGATGCTATCCGTGCACAACTTATGCTTATTAAAGATTTTGAAGGCGTAACAGGCACAATGAGTATTGATGAAACAGGTAGCACTGTTAAAGAGCCATTTATCTTAGAAATTAATAAAAATGAAGATGGCACTTATGGAACAAAAAGTTTAAATTAAAATAGAAATACCTACCCTTATTTATAGGGTAGGTGTAACTTACTGATAGTAAATGTGTTTTATTGTTTATGAATATAAATATAATTATTTTATATATTTTTATTGCATAGATTAAAAAAAATTGATAAAGTAGTGTATATATATTTTTTATTTTCAATAAAATTTATTTCCTAAATAGTATATGGGGATTATGTAATGGCAATGATAGCAGATGAAGTGTTAAAAGCACAAAGATGTAAAGAGCTTGAAACAAAATATGGTAATGTAAGGAAAGGTTTAAGAATGTCCCTTGTTACCTTTTTAAAAGATAACCCCAGTTATGAAAAATTAATAGAAGGTTTTGTGGGGATTGACCCAACTGATAAAAAAACAGAACATAAACGTAATTTCCTTGATGAATTAGGGGAAATTTCAAAATTAATGGATGATACTTTTAATAAATTAGGAGATGCAGAAGACGGTGCATTAGCCCATAAACTTACTACTGTATCTGCAATTTATATGGAACGTATTGGCCAAACTTGTGCAGAATCCAAACTTAATTATTTTCCACTTCATAAAGAAAAATTTGCTATGCATGTTTCAGAAGATCAGGAAGTAAAAGCCATTGTCCCACGGACAACATTAAGAACCATAAAAAACTATCTTGATAAATGGTTTTTTGTTATGCAACAATACTCTGTAAACGCTAAAGCAAAAATAATATATGTTAAGTTAAATGATTTTAGAGATAAAATTCATAACTTTGAATATGTATTAGGGAAATCTATTAATAAATTACAAAAAGATTATTTAAAAGAAATTATCCCTTTTATGAAAGATACAAAGCTTGCGTTATTACGTATGAGAAAGTTTTTTGAAGCAATAGACGCTTCTGCTTTTGGTAAAATGGTTAAAGCACTCACAGATGTGGCTATGGAAAACGGCACACGTGTTTATGTAAAATATAATGCAGTATTAACTATTGTTCGTGGTAATGTTAGAAAGGGTAGCGTTATACCTGTTCAAACTATTGTGGATAAATATGATAATTTTATGTTTCCTATTAGGCAAACAGTGGCAGAATTAGATACTAAAATGGGTGGCAGCCGTGTGAAAGACCCTGCTAAAGCCTTTTGGGATATTGCTTCCCAAATTACATCATTTAGAGATGGTATGCACTCAGTTATTGATGAATTTTCAAAAGGAATAAGCCCCTCTGATGAAGATTTTAAATTCTTTACCCATACAGTTCAAGCAGTGCTTATTCCATATATGAACCAAACAAAAGGGGAAGTTAATGATACATTCATTATAGGGGTTAAAAATTTAGATACATTCTTTTGGAAAATTATGACAAAAGCTATTGAAAACTCACAAGAAAATGGGGAAAAAATGGATGAAATTGTGGGGCTTGCTGTTCGTATTTCCACAAAAGATTTAGAAGCGTTCGTTGCAGAACATAAAGAGATGATGGAAGGGGAAATTGCTGCAGAAGTAGAAAGTGGCAGTTCTAGTAACGAATAATATAATATAAAAGGAATATAGTTGAAATCATTAATTAAAAAACATATAAATACCAATAGAACACCAGTTTCTGATGCAAGCAACTCTTTAGTGGAGGATGTAGCAAAAGAGTTAAATGCAGAAATTTTAAAAGCACAATCTGGCAGCGAAGTATTAACATGGGTAATACCTGAGTATTTTAATTGTAAAAAGGCAGTATTACAAAGGTTAAACGGCGAAGTAGTTGTGGATTTTAATAACAACCCACTTTATTTATGGACAAATTCAAAAAGTTTTCAAGGTAATATTTCAAGGCAAGATTTAGAAAGCCATATTATGACAGATGAAACAAGGCCGGATGCTATTCCCTACCATTATAAACAAGGTTTTCAAGAAGGGGCAGAAAACTGGGGCTTTTGCATTCCTTATAATATTTATAAAACAATGCAGGATAGTGAATATTACGTTCATATTGATGCAGAATTAAATAATAGTAAAGAAATGTATACAGGTATTGCAACAGTAGGCAGTGGTGGAGATACATATATTTTTGCAGCACATACATGCCACCCAGCTCAGGCAACAGATGGGCTTACAAATGTGGCTTTACTAATGGAGCTATTTAAAAAGCTATCTACAATGGAGTTAAAGAACACATATAAATTTGTTTTTGGCCCAGAATATTATGCAGCAGCAGTATTTTTAGATAGGCTAGATGATAATGAACTTAAAAAAATAAAAGGTGCTTTTTTCTTAGATATTATAGGAAGCAATACAAAACTTGCTTTTTCATCATCTTTTCAAGGTGATAGTTATGTGGATAAAGTAACAGAACATATATTTAAATATAAGGTTAAAGATTATCATAAATATGGTTATAGAGACCTTTTAGGAAATGATGAAATGTTTTATAATGGTCCTTATTTTAACATTCCAACAGTAACACTTGCTCAAGAATCACCTGATAAATACCATACAAGTTTAGATAATTATGAAAATATAGATTTTAAAGTTATAGATTTATACTATGAGCTTTTATTAAATATTATAAACATTTTTGAAACTAATTTTACACCAGTTTTAAAATATAAAGGTCCATTATTTCTATCAAAATATAATTTATATTATGATAGAATAGCATGTGAAAATGCATATAAAATAATAGAAACGATACAAATTTTATCAGATGGTAGGCATACATGTTTTGATTTAGCAGAAAAATCTAATGCTGATTATGATTTTGTTTTAGATTTTTATAATCAATTATTGCATCATAATTTAATAAGAAAAGGATGATATTATGAAAATGAAATGTATTTATTGTGGAAACGAAAACCCAACTTTAATGTTTAAAGCAGATATTTTTGATAGGGCACTTTTTGATATTAATAATCATAGTGAAAAATTAAAACAAAAAATGGGTATATACCATTGTGATAAATGTGATTATGGTTTTGCAGAACCTGTATTATCTAGCAGTGATATAGAAGAATTATATAATACATATGAATATACATCTCCTTTTAATGGGCTTTCTGTTAGCACGTGGTTTGATAGAAATATTAAAATAATATCACAATTTTTAGAAAAGGATAAATATATTGTAGAAATAGGTGCTTCAGAAGGTTATTTTCTTCATTTATTAAATGAGGCTGGTTATAAAAATAATTTAGGTATAGAGCCATCAAAACATGTATTAAAAGGCATTGAACGTGGCTTAAATATGAAACAAATATTTTTTACAGAAGAAAGTGTTAATGAATATAATTTATTTCCAAATAAAGTAGATGCGTTTGTATTATTACATACATTTGAACATTTTGAAGACCCATTTATTATTTTTGAAACTATGGTAAAATACTTAAAAGATGATGGGCTTATTTTTATGGAAACTCCTAACTTTAGCAGTTTTAATGTAGGCCATATATCTTATTTCTCATGGCCATTTTATGAGAAAATGGCACATAAATATAATATGAAGATTATTTATGTGGTAGATGATGATGAAAATATATCAGTAGTTTTTGCAAAAGAAGGTAGTAAATATAATGAAATAAAATGTCCATATGATTTTAATAAAGTAAAAGATAAAGTAATGTTACGTTTATCCCAAGGTGATACATTTTATTTAAATGGTTTAAATGAAATAAAAAAATTATTACCTGTTAGTAAAAATGCCATTTTATGGGGAACAAAAATTACAGCTGCAAATATTGTTACAGATATTGAAAATATTGAACAATACGGTTGCCATATTATACCTGTTGATAGTTATGAAAGTAGACGTGGGTTTATAATGCAAAATATTTCTACTCCAACAGCTGTGCCAAAGGATATTGCAAACCAATCATTTGATTTAGTTATTGTTACAACAGAATTTATAGAAGAGGTAAAAAAGACTATGAAAGAACATAACATAGCTTATAATCATATAATCCATATGGTTCAAGTATAAAGTTCTTTCATAAATACGTATAAGTTATATATTATAATTGTCGTAATATATATTGTAGTATCATTATAAATAAAAATATATAACTTATTTATTAAATAATTTAGGCCCATCATTTGGTATTTCACCAAATGGGAAATTAGGAGATGGAATAATTAAATAATAAGGGTTATGATACATATAATCTTTAACTAAATTAAATAAACCACAAGTTTCATACATATAAATAGAGCTATTTAAATATGGAGAAATTAAAAGAGTATTGTTATCTATCATAGGTTGATATACTTTTAACCATTCTTCATGGTTTAAAAAATTATATTCTACATTTTTATTTAAATACCTAACATTTGCAATGGTGTAATCAAATACTGTTTTACCGTTATATAAAACTGGTATATTATATATTTTATTATAAGTATGAGCCACACCAACTCTATATTCCACATAGTGCCAAAATGTTAAGTTATTAAACTGAGGCCCTAGTAATACAATTTTAGAATTTAGTTTATAGAGTCTATCATATGCAGAATCTTCTCCATAAGAGTGTCTGTTTACTATTTCGCATATATAGTCTGCATTTTTTCCCACAGCAGTAATAGCAGTAATAGGATTTGGGCTTCTTTTACTATTATCTAGTGAGTTAATAAATTTTGGAAAAAGCCCTAATTCATTAGAAATAGGCGATGTTTTTATATCATAAGGCATACCATAACGAGCATATTCATAATAATAGGCTGGGGCACATATTGTGCCGTTTTTACCTAGTAAATCACTTAAAGTATCATAAAATATTTTTAATAATGTTTTAGGTGAATTATCACTAGCTTTTCCAAAACAAGAAATATCACTATATAATAAAACTGTATCTCCAGACTGTATTCCTGCTTTTTCAAAAGCTATTCTTAATGTATTTTTTTCTACAATACTCATATAATTCACCATATTTATTAGTAATATTACTATATACTATAATAGTTTATATAATACAAGAATAATATTTATAATTATTAATATTATCATGGTTATATAAGCACATAATTATAAAAAAATACTAGAAAAAAATATATTATTATGTATAATACATAATTACTAATTATTATAAGGAGTTTTTTTGTGAGTAATTACGACAAATATTGTGATGTATTTAAACAAGTTTTTGAGCTTGATAATGGTAGCGATGTTACTACTTTAACATTTCAAGGTATTCCAATGTGGGATTCTATTGGGCATATGAATTTAGTAGCAGTGTTAGAAGAAACATTTTCTATTCAATTTGAAATAGATGATATTATTGATTTAAGTTCCTTTGAAAAAGGTAAAGAAATTCTTACAAAATTAGGTGTATCATTTTAATCATATAAGTAAAGATTAGGTTTAATATAT